>QNVH01000060.1 GCA_004347955.1 Thermoproteota archaeon
GCACGCTGTTCTGCCACTCCTCAGGTCATTTTTTGAGGGTTAGAAAGAAGGGCGTTCATGGCGGAGAATGGAGCTTCGTACCACTTTTTGACACTCTCCACGGCTGAAGCCGGGAGATTCTTGCTTCTGGGGCGATCATCGGTCGGTTCTTCACTGCCCTTCTAGGCGCCCACCTCAGCCCGTCCCACCTCAGGAGCAAGGGGTGTTTAAAAGCCACCACCCAGTTAACGCCACCTTTATGGAGGTGGCCTATGTTTAATGGTTGTATCTCTGTGCTCGAACCGCCCCGCCCAGTTCAGTCCGGAGCCTTATTCGATAGACATCCGGACCACACCAGAAAGTACTAATAACCATAAGAAAAATAAATCTAGTGGCGATTCATCCCACGGTTAAAACCGTGGGCTTTCTCGCCAAATCATGGTAAAAAATAAAATTCAAAGGGGGTTGAACAAATCGGCGGGAATTCCCCGTCCGAAAAGGGGGTTGAGAGCCGTACTATGTCACTTCTTTCTGCTGTATCTTTTCAGATGCATGGAGGACACCTTAAAGGCGCCTGTGTGCGTCTGATGACACAATATGAAGCGTAATTTGATGTGATACCAAGTCAAACGGCTAGTCCTCCGCCCGGGCTGGCTGAGATCTGACGATGAGGGAAAGCTCTACGGATGAGGCAGGAGCTGCGCTACCGAAAGGGGAAAAGCCTCCGCGAAACGTCCCAAATCAGGGGCTGTGATTTCGTAGTGAAATGGAAGGAAAGCCAGGGGCGCATATATAGACCCGTGGGAAGAGGTCACGTTTATATACTTGAAGAGTTTTTAACCTTCACACCTTGGTGAAGAGCATGAGCGAGCTGGAGTTGCCTGTCTGCATTTCTTGCAAGGAGCCAATACTCCCGGACCAGAAAGGGGTGAAACTCCCGTGCCCAAACTGCGGCGAGGTGGTCTTCTGGCGCTGCAGGAAGTGCAGGGAGCTTGTGAACAACTACAAATGTCCAAAATGCGGATTTATAGGACCGTGAGGTNGGTCTGATGTCGAGGCTCTTGGCTGTCATAAAGATACTCCCTGAGGACGACGGGGTTGATTTGGAGCTGCTGAAGAACGGGCTGAGAGAGGCTCTACCAAAGGGGAACAAGGACCTCTACATCCACAAGATCGTGGAAGAGGAGATCGCATTCGGTTTGAAGGCTTTGAAGGTCTTCGTCATAATGCCGGGGGTCTTTGAGGGGGGCACCCAGCCCGTTGAGGACGCCTTCAGCAAGGTTAAGGGAGTCGGTCAGGTTGACGTCGAGATAGTCCAGACTCTGCCCGGCTAAAGAATTTCATGAATTGTTAACCCTAATGGTTGGAGGTCAGACATTTTCATTTTTTTGAGATGTCGCTCCCCATAAAATTAAAAAGCGACAAAAGTGTTTTTTGCTAATAGAATATTGAGTATTTTATTGCCTCAGGATCACGGGGGTCAAAAATTTTGGAGAGGGACAAAAACGAGCTGACACTGAGGGTAGCAGAGTCCAAGCAGAGGGACGTGGGCAGGGGGAAGGTCAGGATAGATGCAGACGCAATGAAGGCAATAGGGGTTAGCGTCGGAGACGTGATCGAGATAGAGGGGAAGAGAAAGACTGCCGCCATTGTTTGGCCAGCCTACACAGAGGACCAGGGGATGGACATCATAAGGATGGACGGTCTGATCAGGAAGAACGCGAGCGTTGGGATAGGCGAGAGGGTGACGATAAGGAAGGCAGAGGCAAAGGTGGCAACAATGGTGAAGCTAGCCCCCCTCTCCTTCACCATAACCGTCGACTCAGGGTTTGTGAGCTTCGTGAAGAGGAGGCTTGCGGACACCCCTGTCGTGGAGGGGGACAATGTCCTCATACCCGTCCTCGGTCAGGCGATACCCTTCACGGTGGTCTCTACCAAGCCCTCGGGCATCGTCCTGGTGACTGACGAGACCAACCTCACGATCCTCGAGAAGCCCGCCGAGGCTGCGAGGGTCCCCAGGGTAACCTACGAGGACATCGGTGGTCTCGAGGAGCCCATAAGGAAGATCAGGGAGATGGTGGAGCTCCCCCTCAAGCACCCTGAGCTCTTCAAGAGGCTGGGGATAGACCCTCCTAAGGGCGTCCTCCTCTACGGTCCGCCGGGATGCGGTAAGACCCTCCTGGCCAAGGTTGTTGCCAACGAGACGGACGCCTACTTCATAGCCATAAACGGACCGGAGATCATGAGCAAATTCTACGGAGAGTCCGAACAAAAACTCAGGGAGTTCTTCGAGGAGGCTAAACAGCACGCCCCAGCCATAATATTCATAGACGAGCTGGACGCCATCGCCCCCAAGAGGGAGGAGGTAACCGGGGAGGTGGAGAAGAGGGTCGTGGCGCAACTCCTGGCACTCATGGACGGTCTAGAGGCAAGGGGGGACGTAATTGTCATAGGCGCCACGAACAGACCGAACGCCCTCGACCCAGCACTGAGGAGGCCGGGCAGGTTCGACAGGGAGATAGAGATAGGCGTCCCGTCCGCGTCTGAGAGGTACGAGATACTCCAGGTCCACACGAGGAACATGCCCCTGGCGAAGGACGTTGACCTTAAGAAGATAGCAAACCTGACGCACGGCTTTGTGGGCGCGGACATAGCCGCGCTCTGCAGGGAGGCAGCCATGAAAGCCCTCAGGAGGTACCTCCCCGAGATAGACATACAGCAGGAGAAGATCCCGCCCGAGGTCGTGGAGAAGCTGGAGATCAGGATGGAGGACTTCGAGGCTGCCTACAAGGAGATCACGCCCACAGAGCTGAGGGAGGTCTACGTCGAGGTCCCGATGGTAAAGTGGGAGGACATAGGAGGTCTCGAGGACGTCAAGCAGGAGCTCAGGGAGTGCATAGAGTGGCCGCTCAAGTACCCTGAGAGGTTCAAGAGGCTCGGAATAAAGCCGCCGAAGGGCGTCCTCCTCTACGGTCCGCCGGGATGCGGTAAGACCCTCCTGGCTAAGGCTGTTGCCACAGAGAGCGAGGCCAACTTCATAACGATAAAGGGTCCAGAGATCTTCAGCAAGTGGGTCGGGGAGTCCGAGCGGGCTATAAGGGAGGTCTTCAGGAGGGCGAGGACGGCGGCGCCGGCGATCATATTCTTCGACGAGATCGACTCCATAGCCCCTGTCAGGTGGGCTGGCGGAGGGGACTCCATGGTCACGGAGAGGGTCATAAGCCAGCTGCTNACNGAGATGGACGGCATACTCGGGCTGGAGAATGTTGTGGTNGTTGGCGCAACAAACCGCCCGGACATAATCGACCCTGCCCTGCTGAGNCCAGGGAGGTTTGACAGGCTGATCTACGTCCCTGAGCCGGACAACGAGACTCGCCTCCAGATATTCAAGATCCACACAAAGGGGATGCCCCTCTCGAAGGATGTTGACCTAGAAAAGCTGACGAACATGACAAAGGGATACGCCGGGTCAGACATAGAGGCTGTGTGCAGGGAGGCTGGTCTCATAGCCCTGAGGGAGAACCCTGAGGCAACAGAGGTCACAATGCACCACTTCGAGAAGGCTCTCAAGAAGATCAGACCCTCGATAACCGAGGACATGTACAAGTTCTACAAGTCCTGGGAGGAGAGGAGCAGAATGGCTCTCAGCGGGAGGCAGCCGCTGATCAACTTCGCTTAGGGGGGATCAGGATTCCCGAGGAGGAGGGGGGCTGGCGCGCAGAGCCCATAGATCTAATAATTCTGGACCTGGTGAGGAAGAGGGATGGATCCATCAGGGACGACGAGCTGCTCGAGATGCTCAGGACAATGATCAAGGACATCTCACTCGGCGAACTGAACAGGGCGCTCATGAGGCTCGAGCTGAGGGGCAAAGTTAATGTCTCTGCACAGAAGAAGGGTAAAGTGATAACCCTGGCAAAGGTAAGGGAAACTTAGAAAATGGGAGTAAATTTAAAGGGGCTTGTGACCGCTCAGACGGTATCCCTGGAGGAGATGAGGGGAAGGGTACTGGCAATTGACGGGTACAACGCGCTCTACCAGTTCCTCTCGATAATAAGGCAGCCTGACGGGACCCCGCTCATGGACTCCGCCGGGAGGGTCACCAGCCACCTCAGCGGGGTATTCTACAGGACTGTGAACCTGCTCGAGGCAGGGATAAAGCCAGTCTACGTCTTCGACGGGAAGCCCCCGGAGCTCAAGCTCAGGGAGATAGAGAGGAGGGCTGAGATAAAGGAGAAAGCTGAGGAGGAGTACAGGGCGGCTCTCGAAAGGGGTGACCTGGAGGGGGCGAGGAAGGCTGCGCAGGCTACGTCTCGCCTCACAGGGGAGATGGTCGACCAGACAAAGGACCTCCTCGGAGCCATGGGAATACCCTGGGTCCAGGCTCCATCTGAGGGGGAGGCTCAGGCTGCGTTCATGACGAGGCGGGGGGACGCCTGGGCAACCGTCAGCCAGGACTACGACTCCCTGCTCTTCGGGGCGCCCAGGCTAGTGAGGAACCTGACAATATCTGGGAGGAGGAAGCTCCCAAACAAGCCAGTCTACATAGACGTCGAGCCGGAGATAATAAGGCTGGACGAGGTCCTCCGCGCCCTCAACGTGAGCAGGGAGCAGCTCATCGACATCGGTATAATGCTCGGGACGGACTTCAACCCTGACGGCTTCAAGGGAATAGGACCGAAGAAGGCGAAGAAGATAATAGAGGAGTACGGTTCGCTGAAGGCTGCCATAGAGAGGGGGGCTATAGAGGTCGACCCCCACATAGATGTGGACGCAATAAAAGAGATCTTCCTGAACCCGAAGACAACCGGGGAGTACAGGCTCGAGTGGAGGGAGCTGGACGGCGAGAGGGTGAAGAAGATACTCTGCGAGAACCACGACTTCTCCGTGGAGAGGGTGGAGGCTGCCCTACAAAGGGTCATGAAGATGAAGAGAGAGGTTGAGAGGCAGTCCAGCCTGGAGAAGTGGTTCGGCTGAGATGCACCAGCGCAGAAGGATGTTAATTGCGCGCTTTGGGACTGACAAAGCCTGGCGGGATGCAAAGTCAAGGAGCAGAGTGAATATCGAATATCACGCATTGAGTACTGAACATTGAGTACTGAAAGTAAATTGTGCGCTTTGAGGATGCTGCAGCCAGCGAATGCGGCGATTGAACCGGTTAATACGTTGACCAACCGTATTTTCCGTAGAGGGGGACGAAGACGCAGCCCCCGCATGTGTACTCGTTGAATGAGCCCCCCTTCCGCTCCACGAGTATAAGGTCCTGGATGGAGTACGCCTCTCCCACAGGGATCACAATCTTTCCCCCGTCCTTTAGCTGAGCCTTTAGGGGGGGTGGGATCCTGGGGGCGGCAGCGGTCACGAGGATCCTGTCAAAGGGTGCGGCATCGGGATAGCCTAGAGTCCCGTCTCCCTCTATGATCGTCACGCGGTCGCTGTATCTCGTCCGCTCAAGGTTCCTCCTCGAGAACTCCACGAGCCGGCTCAGGCGCTCTATNGCGTAGACGTGACCGCGCTCCTCCGGGGGGGCTTCGAGCGGCGCCACTATCTCAGCGCAAACCGCAGCGTGGTANCCAGTCCCAGCCCCGACCTCGAGTACCCTCTGACCTCTCCTCANNTCNAGGAGCTCGCACATCATCGCAACCATGTGGGGGGCGGATATGGTCTGCCCCTCGAGCGTTGGCAGCGGGGAGTCTATGTAGGCGTGCTCCCNGAGCTCCTCCGGGACAAACTCCTCCCTCGGTACCCTCAGCATAGCCCTGATCACTTCTGGCTTCTTGAGGATCCCCTCCTCGATCAGACGCTTGACTAGCCTCTCGCGCTTCTCGGCAAAATCCACAGAGTTCCCTTCCAAAGTTTTATTTGGGCGCGGCTATAAAAAAGTCTTGGTGTTCACGCTGAAGGTAACGTTCTACGCCTGGGGCGACCCGCTGATAAGAGCCACTCACAGGACAACAATCGAGGTGACAAGGGAGCCCCTCAAGAGCACGCGCGGGGACTGCGTCGTCGCGACCCGCTCGGAGCTTGCTCTCAGGGACCTCCCGGAGGATTTCAAGAGGATGGCAAAGAACGAGGGGGCAAGGATCGGTTTGATAATTGAGGCTGGCGGCATATCGGAGGAGGTCTGGGGGCATGGTCACCCTTCCCTGACCTTCGAGAGCGGCAGGGACATGGTTGCGAGGAGGAGCGGGTACGTATGCGGGAGGACCCTAATGGTTTACTCGGACAAGGCTGCGGCTGATCTGAGCAGAGATCTCGTGAGGGCGCTGAGGGGAAGCGAGACTAAAGTAAAGTTGACGCTCATAGTCGAGTGATTATTCCCAATTTATGAATTAAGGGAAAAATAAAAATAAAAGCAAAAAACTTAAAACTTAACCGAAAACAAAAAATAATAAATAAAAAATATGAAATATATTATAATAAATAAATAATAAATAAATTGTAACTTCTATTAAAAAACCAAAAGCGAAAAATATTCGATCCTGTCGGGAAGTGCGTCAGGGTGTCAGCCGAGCGTCTATTACAACCTGCCACTCCCTCGGTGCCACTGGCTTGACTACTCGCGCGCCCACAATCTCGCAACCTTTCACCAGTCCGCTCACTCTTCTACTGAACATCTCCTTTGCACTTTGGATCGGCTCCTCCTTTGCAAATAGATAGATGTGTACCGTGCCGCCGCCTTTCTTGAGCAGNGAAACTGCAACGTCAAGGTAGTCCAGGGATGAGGAGGGCAGGTTCATTATAACTCTGTCGGCGACCCCGCTGAGTTGAGGNGCGANGGCTCTGACGTCACCGCAGATGGGCACGATCTCGCCTTTGAGGCGGTTGAGGCTCATGCTCTCTTTCAGCAGAGTGATGGCATGGGGGTTGATGTCTATGGAGAATACCTTAGCCGAGGCTCTCTTCGCTATCAGGATGGAAAATGGACCGACCCCTGCGAACATGTCCACAACNACTTCGCCGTCACGGACCATGGAGGCAACCCTGTGGTGCTCTGTTGCGAGGCGGGGGGAGAAGTACGCTTTTGACAAGTCCACCTTNAGCCTGGCGCCGTACTCTGTGTGAACGGTCTCGTATCTCTCTTCCCCAGCAAGCACGGTCAGGCGCGGAATGCGAAGATCCCCCTCGACCTTCCCGGTCTTCAGCAGGACCGTTCTTATTCTCGGGTGGACCTCCATCATAGCCCTTGCAAGCGCTTTCCCGTGGGGTACCAGCTCCGGGGCGAGGTCCTCGATGATCGCGATGTCGCCAACGATGTCAAA
>QNVH01000061.1 GCA_004347955.1 Thermoproteota archaeon
GTAGATACGCTGGTGATGGTGCGACTCCATGATACTTCGCTCAGTAAAAAAACGCTATAAAGAAGGGACCCACCGAGCTAGGCTACCTAATGAGACTTTAGAGTGGTTAGAAGAGATCTACAGCAAGGCAGACATAACAAGGGTAGCCGACATAACCGGATTGGACAGGATAGGCATACCCGTCTTCACGGCAATGCGCCCTTTAGCTGCTGAGGGGGCCATAACTGTGTACACGGGTAAGGGGCACACTCCCCAGGAGGCGAAGATCTCAGCGATAATGGAGGCAATAGAGAGGTTCTCAGGCGAGCCCAGGGATATTGGAATGGTGAAGGGTAGTTATGAGGCGCTGTGTAAATCTTACAGGGTTCTCGATCCTTTTACTTTGAATTTGCCCAAGCTCAGACGTTATTCCCACAATGAAAACCTTGAATGGGTTCAGGGGCACTCGCTCATAAGTGGAGAAGAAATCTTTGTCCCAGCAGAGGCGGTGTTCCACCCTTACAGAAGGGAAAACCAGCTATTTAGGACCAACACTAACGGGCTAGCAACAGGGAATGTTATAGAAGAAGCCATTCTCCACGGGCTACTAGAGGTTATAGAAAGGGATGCGTGGTCTTTATTTGAATTGGGAGTCATTAAAGGCAAAGACCTTCAAGTCGACCATTGTAACTTGGCTGGGGAACTTCTCAGAAAATTCAGGGATGCTTCTGTGCAAGTCTATATCAAAAATATAACATCGGATATCGGGATACCAACAATAGCAGTAGCAATAGACGATGAAGTGACGAAAGACCCTGCTCTCCTTTCGCTCGGCGTTGGGTCCCATCTCGTGCCAGAGGTTGCACTAGTTAGGGCGTTGACGGAGGCGGCACAGAGCAGACTAACAACAATCCATGGCACCAGGGAAGACACCTACAAGGCAGTCTTTGCGAGGAGGATAGGCTACGAGCGGATGAAGAGGCTGAATAGGAGGTGGTTTGAGGAGTCTGACGAAAAGACGAAAATGAGTGAGCTTGAAGGCTTCGACAGTGACGACGTTTTGGAAGATATAAGGTACATTATCAATAAGCTTAGAGAGGCTGGTTTGAATGAGCTCATAGTTGTGGATTTGACGAGAAGGGAAGTTAGCGTCCCCGCTGTGCGCGTTATAGTCCCAGGCTTAGAGGTCTACGCCCTTGACAAGGAAAGAATAGGTAGGAGGGCGCTTGAGAAATTGAAGATGAAGGCTTAGAGTGGCAGATGTGGAAGCGTATGAAAGTCGTAATTTTTTTAGGACCTAGTTTGGAGGCAAGTGAGGCCAAAAAGATTTTGGACCTAGCCGAGTATAGACCACCTGCTGGGAGGGGGGATGTGGCAGGAGCTGCTGACGAAGGGTTCGGGATAATAGGTCTTGTGGATGGTGTGTTCTACCAGAAGACAGCTGTTTCCCCCCGTGAGATCCTTTACGCCCTGAAGAAAGGAGTCAAAGTGGTCGGCGGGTCCAGCATAGGGGCTCTTAGGGCTTGCGAGTTGGACGTTTACGGCATGATCGGGGTTGGTAGGATTTACAGGTGGTATAAAGAAGGGATAATCAGTGCCGACGATGAGGTGGCGGTTGTGTTTCACCCGACCACGTACCAGCCCCTCTCTGAGCCCTTGGTCAATATAAGAGCCACCTTAGAGGCGCTAGTATCGAGAGGCATGATCAGCCAAAGAGAGGAGGAGATCATAATAAATAGCGCGAAGGAGGTCCCCTTTCATCTCAGGAATTATACCAGGATAATTCAGAAGGCAATCCAAGAGCTAGGTAGGGAGAGGGCAAGAATCATTCTAGATTTGCTGAAGAGGGAGAGGATAGACCAAAAGAAGTTAGATGCGATAGATGTATTAAAAAAAGTCAGAGAACTGGCGACGAGCGATGGAAGTGTATGATTTAAATACAACTCCTCATTAATTATCGTGTTCTTTGGTGCATGGTAATGAAGGATGCTTTGATCGTCGTTGACGGCGTCTCCAAAAAGTTCAATGACAATTATGTTCTCAGGGACATATCACTCGTAATACACGAAGGGGAAAGGGTTGGCATTCTTGGGAAGAGCGGCTCTGGCAAGAGTGTNCTTCTTTCAATGCTGAAAGGCTTGAGCGGATATGCCCCGACGTCAGGCAAGGTGATTTACCGTGTGGCATCTTGCAAGGAGTGTGGTTTCGTAGAGGGACCCAGCAGAGCAGGGAAAGTTTGCCCGAGATGCTGCGGAAGGATGGAACTTTTAGAGGTGGATTTCTGGGAGGACATGGAGTCNGCAAAAGACATCAAGAACAGAATAGCTATAATGTTCCAGAGGACCTTCGCCCTCTATGGTAGCCTTACGGTCTACGAGAATTTTGTCGAGGCTTTGGAGAAGGTTGAAATCGATGGTGCTGAGGTGGGGCGTAAGGCNCTAGAGCTTGCCAAGAGGATGGGGCTAGAGCACAGGCTACTCCATGCGGCTAGGGACCTCAGCGGTGGGGAGAAGCAGAGGGTCGTCCTTGGTAGGCAGCTGGCTATAAGCCCGATCCTATTGCTGGCAGACGAGCCGACTGGTACACTAGATCCCATAAGCGCAAAAATGATTTACAGGATATTGAACGAAGAAGTCAAGAAAAAGAACACAACCTTGCTTGTCACCTCGCATCTGCCAGAGGCGGTAGAGGCTCTGAGTGAGAGGGCAATACTCCTAGAGGACGGGCGCGTGAAGGCCATAGGCGAACCGAAGGAGATAGTCAAAGAGTTCCTATCTGAGGCAGAGGTAGTATATAGAGAGGCAAAGGTGGAAACGGGGGGCACGATACTGAAGGTGGAGGGGCTGAAGAAGCATTACTTCTCAATAGATAAAGGAGTTGTCCGAGCCCTAGACGAAGTCTCCTTTGAAGTCAGGGAGGGGCAGATATTTGGGATCGTGGGGATGAGCGGGGCGGGAAAGACAACACTTTCAAGGATCATTGCNGGTCTTACGGAGCCGACCTCGGGCAGGGTCTGGCTGAGGATAGGAGACGAGTGGGTGGACATGCTGCAACCAGGGCCAACGGGGCGGGGAAGGGCGACACCATACATAGGTTTGCTCCACCAAGAGTACTCACTGTACCCGCATAGAACTGTGCAAGAGAATTTGACGGACGCAATTGGGCTTGAGTTGCCTGACGAGTTTGCAAAATTCAAGGCAGTCATGGTGTTGAGAGCAGCCGGCTTCCAAGAAAGCGTTACNGAGTCGATTTTNAATAAATACCCGGACGAGTTGAGCGAAGGGGAAAGGCACAGGGTCGCGCTGGCACAAGTGCTCATAAGGGAGCCGATCCTAGTGATACTTGACGAGCCTACTGGCACGATGGACCCGATAACACAGCAAGATGTGTCTAGGTCGATAAAAAATGCTAGGAACGAGCTTAGGCAGACTTTTTTGATAGTCTCACATGACATGGGTTTTGTTCTAAATACGTGCGATGAGGCAATACTGTTGAGGGATGGGAGGATAGTTATGAAGGGGCCTGCCTGCGAAGTTGTGAACTCTTTTTCGCCGGAAGAGATGGCAGAGCTATCTCAATCCAAAGACAGACTCCCTTGTTAGGTCCATGAAGATCTCTCTTCTCTGCCCCATGGACACCACTATTTTTTTATCGGCAGTGAAGCGACCTACGGACTCCACGGAGAAACCCACATTCCTCAAAGCCTCAAAGATCCTAGTGTTTGGGGAGCCAAAGATAAAGCCCATGGCAGGGTAGGAGGTTAGCCACTCCGAAAGAAAAGAGACCTCGGGTGNGGGGATCTTCTCCAAAGAGACCTCGGCCCCAACGCTGCTGGACTCGCAGAGCATTGCCAGGCTCCCCAAAATTCCAGGAGCGCTTATGTCCCTAGAACAGTATACTTCCCCAGACTCTAGGACGGAAATTATGGCGGATAGCATTTCTTGGACTTGCTCTGATGTTTTTCTCAGGGTACTGTCGAAACACTTAACCCAACCCTTCAAACCGAATGAGCCTGATAGGTCAATTGCCATTACAATTTCATCCCCAGGGCGCGCGTTTGTACCTTTCACGACCTTTTTTGCAACGCCNACNNCNGCGGCATCTATTGCTGCGTATGAAGAGTCGGGGTGAGTATGCCCCTTTAGTAGTTTGACGTTGTATTTTTCCAGCCCAGCCTTTATCCCCTCGGCCATCTTGTTCCTGATCTCTCTCGGCCCTGAGATCACATTAACATATCCAAGTGGTCTTGCCCCCTTTATNACCACATCATTCACATTTACAAGCACAGAGTAATACCCGGCAAACCAGGGATCCGATTTGACCAGATCCTCTGCGATGCCGTCGGTTGAGACCACTATGTTTAGACCTTCCACCTCCAATATTCCGGCATCGTCATAGTCTATCTCGCCCAGTATGTTGACGATCTCCCCAATCTGGGCCTTTCTTGATAGCCCTTTGTAAGATCTCGTCTTATTTACGATCTCCCNAAGGTCTTCCAATTGGGATCCCTCAGATTAATAGGAAAGAAAATGCTTAAGAATTTATTAAATATTTGTGGGGAGTGGGGAAAAATGATCAAGGAAGGATCACCGGTAATATACAAGAGGACGGGCACCCTCGGCAAAGTTGTTGAGTTGGTAGAACTGGATGGCAAAGTTTGGGCCAAGTTGGACTCGACTGGACTATTTTACGATGAAGACTTCTTAGAGATTGTTGAAGAGGGCATTGTTGAAAAAAGTCCGATGCGAGGGGCGGAGGAGGGCGAAGAAAGAATAGGGAAAGATAGGGAAGCGGGGAAGGGAATAGAGGAGGTAGAAGTTAAGGAAAGAGCTAAAACTCCTGAGATCAAAGACGAGGGCGAGATAGACACCAGCGGGAATGTTTGCGGTGCTGGATGAAGAGGGCCAAATGCTTGAGGGCAGCAGTAGTTTTTGACAAGTCGGGCACAATACTGAAACCCTGCAGAGTGGTTTTGGACATTCATAAAAATGAGGTTCTTTTTCATGTCAATACTTTGAAATTTGTCTTAGAGATTGGTGGGTACCTAGTAAACATTAAGGGTGCCAGTATTGGGATAAAACGGGGCGGTATCAAGATTGGAAAGGTCATTTGTTCCTCCTCATCCGCTCCCCCCAGAATCAGCAATGAGATCTTGAGGCGGAACGATGTTCTCAATGCGTTGAAAAGGGTTCTGGTCGAGGCGAAAAGGCACTGCGGTTCAGAAGTCGGGACATGTGCGGCCCTAATAGTGGACAAGTTCGCATGCCCAACGCACGCGGTGGGCTTAGGAGGAGTACTTTATGAAGACGTGAGGGAGACTGTCGAGACTATCAGGGGAACAGACGACGACGTATTCATAGCGACAGGAAACTGCCGTGAGTCAACCCTAAAGTGTGCCAAGATCTTGGGAATAGACAAAAGGTTCGTGATAGCGGACGCATCGCCTAAAGAAAAGATGGATTTTGTGAAAAAGCTCAGAAGGTTTTATGGACTTGTGGTGATGGTGGGAAACGATGTAAATGATCTTCCAGCTATGAGGGAGGCGGACATATCCATCCTTGTAAAGAGGGATCCGTCTGATGTCACGGAAAAAATGCTGTTTGAAGTGGATCATTTAGTGGAGTCTCTCAGAGAAGTCCCAAAGATAATATCGGAGATCAGGCGAAGTGTAAGTTTCTCCACCTTCGATTTGAAAGCTCATCAATGAATTTGACTTTTTATTGTAAGGTGCCATTCAGTGTTGAGTATCATGGGTTAATATATCGTAGTAGTGCTTTTGATACTCTGGGTGAGGGTGGGGGAGAGCTCGGGAAAGCTCTTCCTCAAGATCATTTAATAATTGCAAATCGTCCAACTTTAAGAAGCCTATAAGTGCCCTTTCAGAAGCTTCTTTGCAAAATATGCTATGTGGAACAAACCCTGCAGTACTTACGAACACGACCTCTTCTCTCAGGCTACTCAGCTCTTCCAAGTGCCTCGAGTCAAACCCGTATCGAACTTCCTCTGAAAATGAGCGGATGCAGCAGGCAGGGTAATTTAGGAAGAGCCCGACTTCCCAATCGGAGAAATTCTTGCTGAATATTCCAAGTTGTGTTGATGAGTACGGGTCGAGCGCAGGTCTGATCGGAGGGTTATAACGTTCTACTATCCTCAGTTGGAGCCTCAGCCTTGGAAGTACATCGTGCAAGTGATCCTTTAAGAACAAGCTTGCAATGTGCCCAGACAAGGATGGGAATTCAGGGTATTTCTCTTTTGCACATTCCGGTGTCGAATGGGATAGATCTGTGATTATATCTACAATCCTTTTGAGTGAAGAGTATCCAGTCATCTTGAACGACATAATTTAAAAAAAGGGAGATTAGTGGCTCGGGATGATCAAGTCCCGCTCGCCAGCGGGCATGAACTCCCTGAGCGCGCCCTTTCCGAAGCATAGCCTCGGGTGCGTGAAGTCGAATTTCAAATCCTTGTCTGCAAAGGCGACCTTTATCAATGGGTTTGTTGTCCACGCGTCTCCTCTTCCACCGTGAGCGGCAGAGACAATACCGCAGTATGCTGACTGGTGCCCTACATTCAGTGCATAGTTGGGGTAGTTTACACCCCTCAGGTTGAAGGGCAGACCNTCGTCGCTCCTCCATGAGAAGCTGTTCGCCGAGCCGCATTGGTCCTGGCAGTCGTATCCATAGAAGCCGAGTCGGCCCATCTCTTCTTTGTGAAGCAGCTGACTCAGATACCAACCGTTGATTCCAGCAGTGGAATGGCCGGTGACTAGCGAGACAGAGACTCCGGCGCCGGCGGCAACTACGGCGGCCCTCTGGGATCCGCCGAAGTGAGTTTCCATCAAGGCAGGGTATCGCTCATACTGCTCAAGACCGTACAGGGTTACCTCCGTGGCAACGTCGTTTATAACGTCCCAGCTCGGCTTGGCCTTTGCGAAGCCGCCATACTTCTTCTTAACGTACTCGGCGCCGTAGTAGCAGAAGTCGTCAAGAATGTTGTCGGTGTACGTGCAAGTTGCGTACTGGGTGAAGCCTACTCCGCCAGACATGTAGCTCCCGAACCAGAACTGATCGTAGAGCACAGCGGCCATGGAGATGGATTCCAGCGCGACCCATACAGGATCGTCTGGCTTGACCCTTGAAGCTTGGCAAATGTCTGCCA
>QNVH01000062.1 GCA_004347955.1 Thermoproteota archaeon
AAGGCGTGGCTTAGAGATATGGTGGGCATGCGGGTCGAGAGTTGACCTCGTCTCAAGAGAACTTCTGCAGATCATGAAGAAGGCTGGCTGCGGTCTCATCTACTACGGGATTGAGTCTGGGTCCGAGAAAGTACTCAATATCTTGAAAAAGGGAATAACTCTGGAACAGGCAAAGAGCGCCATAAGGTGGGCTAAGGAAGTCGGGATGGAGGTCGTGGGCTCCTTCATAATTGGAGTCCCCGGAGAGACAAGGGAAGACGTCATGGAAACCATAAAGTTTGCCAAAGATTCTGGCATAGACTTTGCACAGTTCACTGCTATGACCCCATACCCCGGGACAGAGATATACGAGATCGCAAAGAGGGATGGGCTCCTGACAACCAGCGACTGGTCCCGCTACACCACCATCAGCCCTGTGATGAGGACCAAGGAGTTGACTGCAGAAGAAATTTCAAAGCTGGTGGGACTCGCATACAGAAAGTTTTACCTGAGCTTCTCCTTTATCTACAAGCAACTGACGAAGAAGCGGCTCAAGTGGATATGGCCGGTCTTGAGGAACAACCTTGGGTTGATAATGCCCGCCAAGAAAAAGTGAGAATATTCTAAAAGCTAGAACAAACGTTGATGCGGAAGGCTTTTATAAACTCTATTAATTCCTTGAGTACGGCGAAAAAATTTGTTTTCTAGAAAGTTCTGTCTAATAATGGCTCTGATGATGCTCATGCCCTTCACGAATGCCTTATACGCATCGCCCCTAACAATCACCACCGATAAACAGACCTACTACCCTGGCGATGTCATATACATCAGTGGCACGACTGAGCCTAACTCGGACATAACGATTCAGCTTTACAACCCCAGCGGAACAATGGTGGACATCGATTACAAAGTGTCTTCTGCTAACGGGTACTACTCCATTAGCTTTAAAATCCCTCTTAAAATTCCGACTGGATCTTGGACCTATGGCACTTACACAGTGAGGGCCTACTCGGTGGGCCAGATAAAGAACACAACATTTACCTTGTCAGCAATCACCGATTCAACGCCACCTACCATCACCTCCATCTCACCAGGGGAGGGCTCAACGGTAAGCGTATTGAATCCTATTATCTCCATCATATACTCTGATGATATAGCCATAGATTTTTCCACGGTCAAGATAGTTTTAGATGGCACAGATGTTACTTCAGACGCAACTATAACCTCCACTAGGGCGGATTACATCCCCGTCACAGACCTAAGTGAGGGACCCCATACCGTGTACTTCGAGGTCAAAGATCTCTCGGGCAATAAGGCCTCCAAAACTTGGAACTTCACGGTGTCCCTTCCGGACTTTTTGCCTCCTGTCATATCTTCGTTTTACCCGCCCAACGGATCCATATTGAATATTCGCACGATCACCATAAACGCCACCTACTCCGACAACAAGGCCGTGGATCCTTACTCTGTCACCTTGAAATTGAATGATAGTGCGGTTAACATGAGCTCTATAACGCCAACAAGCCTGACCGCCTCTGTGAACTTGACCGACGGCGTCTACCTTGCGACCCTATCACTGATGGATACCTCGGGCAACATGGCGACAATGAACTGGACCTTCACAATTGATGCAACCCCGCCGACGTTCTCCGGCAACATCCTCAACAACAACACCGTATTCCAAAGCAAGGAAGTGAACTTCACAATCTCCGTCTCGGACAACATAGCTTTGAACATGTCCTCCTTTTCAATGAAGATTGACGGTGCATCTGTGACACCGAGCATCAACGCGACTTCTGTGGCATATTCAGGAACCCTCTCCGAGGGATCGCACACCGTTGTGATCTCGGTTATGGATATGGCGGGGAACTTGGCGAGCAAAGCCTTCACATTCTCAGTAGCCCTGCCGTCTAACTACACGATCTACATTATCGTTGCAGTAATAGTCGCAGTCATCGCAGTCGCCATCATCTTTATTCTCAAAAGGGTGTGACAAAACCAACCCATTTTTTATTTTTCTAATTTTGGTTAATTACACTTTATTTATAAAAATATTTTATATATGTTATTCTTCTTTATGGTTATTTATGGTAATTTTAGTTTTTTATTTGCCAATCTTTATTGCATCCAGAACGTCTTTGATCCTGTCGCCGATCGCAAAGTCCAGATAAATCTTGACGGTCTCTATTCTGGAGTGCCCTATGAGACGCCTGCAGAGCTCCACATCCCTTGTCTTCTCGAGTATCCTGATAGCGTAGGCATGACGGAAGGCGTGATTTCGGTACCGCCTCCCCAGGATCTCTTCGGTGTACTTGTGGGTGATGTTGAGTACCTGCCTCCTGGTAAGGTCGAAGATTGGCTTTTCTGGCGAAAAAATTGAGACGTATTCCTTCAAGTAGGGCCTAAGGTCTTGGCTTATCACAGTCTGCCTTACAAACTCGCCCTTTTTCTTGAGTTGCTTTATCGTTATCAGGCCTTCTTCGAAATTAAAATCCGCAGGCGTGAGCGCCAGGAGCTCAGAGGTGCGTATACCAGTCGTGGCCAGCAGCCCTATTAGGCATAGATCTCTCAGGGACACCGAGCCAGACTTGTACTTCCTTATCATGGTGTTTAGCATCTTTTCAACGTCGCTCCAGGAGGGCACATCTTTAAGCTTAAGCCTCTGCTTTGGCTCTGACACTTTTTAGCACCCGGCTCAAAACCAAAATAGACCTGTCCTTACATTAAACCTATAATCCCCTTGGATATATAAAATACGATTCAAAGGCTGCTTAAGAAAAACTTGAATTGGCTGTCACTCGTTCAAGTCTATTATCACGTCCATGAACGATTCCAACTTTTTCAAGAGGAGCGCCTCACGCTCTGAGATCCCGCTGCCCTTATCATCCCGAAGTTCACGCCCCTCATAGCCATTGCCAACAAAGGTGTCTGCCAATTTTATCACTTCCAACAGCCTCTCGAGAGACCCTGCGTGGAAGTACAAAGTCAGGTCATTTATGAACAGAACTGGAGAGGGAGACCTGGCAAAAAAGTCAAATACCGCCTCGATGGACTCGGCATTCTTCTGTGCCAGGGCTACAACCTCATCCTTCGTCCTCCCTTCCAGCCTCGGCGCCCAGACCCTGGACGGTCTAAGGTACTTGACCTCGTTTGGGACCGAGATTGTGCCGCCCACCCAAAGCTCCCCCACAACTCTCCTCTGGGGCGCTAGGTCTATGACTGTGATGTGCCCTGCTGGCAAAAGCTTTACGGCGGAGAGGAGAAGGCTCTCTGTGAGCCTCGTCTTGCCCTTCCCCACATCCCCCTTTATCAGGGTCTTTTTTCCGATGAGATCCTTAAAATCGTAATCTTTCAAGGGCACGCCTCACCTTCCGCACTCTCATGGCTGGTCAGGTATTATTTGAAAGGGTAAACCTTTCACCAGCGCACTTCCTGTTATCCTTAAATGCAGGCTGTATTTAAGAATTCTCGAGCAAAAACTATTATGCCTTTTAATATTAAAAATGTTCATAACCATGACTATTTTTAAATTTGATATATATATTGACCAAATTTAAGCAATTTGCACTATAAATTTTAAAAATCAAAAATCACCATATAACAATGCGCGTAAATTTTCTAGGATTGCCCTATAACTAACTTTTTGGCGGCAGTATCATCAGTTTGCGGACACACTCTCTGGGGTCATGCACGCACATTCCGGGTGAAACGGCTTATGCCTCTGACGCTTTAAGCCGCCCGCGGAGGGGAGCCCGCTCTACCCTCGAACAGGGTTTTCATCATTTCCCAATCGGAAATAGATTGGGAAATTCTCTTAAGGTCGGCTGACATTGATCTAAGCCAATAGTACATTATAAAGTGTACAAACACCGAAAAGCAAAATTATTTATGTAATTAACTATTAAAAGCATAATATTAATAAAAATTTATATTTTTTTAAAATAATTTCCTAAAATGTACGATTTTAGCGCAAAATCAAAAATTTCAGCCTCTTCTTCTGGGCATTTATAGCAGCCCATTTACTAGTTTACAAATTTACATTTAAATAAGGAAGCTAGAGGTATTCTTTGAAACTCATGGTGACTGTTATCATGACATTGGAAATAAAAAACCATAAACTCTATATATTGTAAAAACCATATTGAACAGAGATAATTATGGACTTTCTCGGGATACCTGGGGAGAGAAATGTGGTGGTACCGGGGAGTAAGAACTGGCTGCTGGACTACTACTCTCCTGGCCCCCCACCAATCGCTGTAGAGTTTCTAAACAAAAAAACAAAATTCTACGAAAAACTCGTGAAACTCCTGGATGTCCGTAAAACAATGGACGCGAGGGCGATAATGCTGGCCGCCCGGGGGACTGTTGATCAGGACGCGGTCAACTTGGCACTCAACTTTGGCATATACCTCGTAATTAAGGGAGACGATCAGGGGTTGAAGGCTGCGCTAAGTGGCGGCGATCTGGCTGAAGTGAACAACTCGACCCGTGCCATGCTGCTGAATATGAGAAACAGAAGGCTGGCAAGCGAGTGCAGGCGCGAGATCTTAGAACTCCTGAGTAAGGAGTGCTTGACAATTAGAGAGGTAGCCTCGAGGCTCAGGCTGAGGTTTGGTGAGAGGACTGTCTACTCCCAGCTAAGATCGCTCCGCTCCAGAGGCGAAGTCATCTCTGTGTGCAGACTAGAAGATGGCACGGCAGTATTCGGACTGCCAGGGGCGATCTATCCCGTGAGAGAAGACCTCTCCAGATCTTCTAGGGCATCTTACATAAAGAACCTCATCATCAACTTTTTAAAAGAGAAGGGAAGGCCTGCAACTTACTTGGAGATGATGAGCCATCTCGGTCTGAGAAGGAATATCGTAACCTCCGCACTTAGGGATCTGAAGAGAAAAGGAGAAGTGACCAAAACGCTGGATGGCTGGACTTTGAAGAAGCGTTGAATAATAACAAATGAGGACAGAGGGTTACTATAAGATTCGGCGAGGAAGCTCCTAATCTAGCCTACGACTGAACGCCACCAAATATCTTTTCGAGTTTTCGTTTGAATGTTTACTCCGATCTAAGATAGGGTAAAAGGAAAAAGGTATATATTATAGGATAAAAAAAAAATAAAATCATGGATGGTTTAAATACAACCATAATAATTATTTGTGTTGCAATATACTTTGCAATAAGCGTCGTGGTCGGTGTTTACTTTAAAAGAAGNGCTGAGAAGGGTGTTGGTGAATTTTATGTAGCTGGAAGGTCTATACCAGGGATGATTGTTGCTCTTGGTTACTACTCAACATTTCTCAGCACGGCCACGTTCATNGGTCAAGCGGGGGCCTCGTACAAGACAGGAATGCCTTGGGTCTATGTTGGAATGATCTGGGTAGCTTTCTGTGTCTTCTCTTGGCTGGTAATAGCTCCGCGGTTGCGGGCTCAGACTGAGGCGCTNGGTTCCATAACCGCCACCGACTATTTCGATTACAGATTTAACAGTAAAACCCTAAGGGTCCTGGGGGCTGCGATCGCAGTCTTTGCACAGTTATTTTACCTAACATCGATAGTTGTGGGGTGTGCGTGGATCTTCAAGTATGCGTTAGGGGTCTCATATGAGGTGGGCGCAGCCATCTTGCTACTTGTTACACTGATTTACTTAGTGACTTCGGGTGCCTGGTCTGTCTACTACACTGATGCTCTACAGGGCGTTCTCATGTTAGTAGCCTCGGTTCTACTGTTCGCCTTGGTGATAGCCATGAGCGGTGGAATAGGGCCTGCCTTAGCNGCNCTCTCAAACTGCCCAGATCCTCTGCCAAGCGGGGGTACGATTGGCGACAAAATGATGACTTGGGCGCTTGTCTCACCACTTTACGTCTTCAGCATAGGTTTCTCTGTAGGTGCCAAACAGATCTCAGATCCAAAAGTGACCACGCGCCTCTACTCCATAAAGGATAAAAAGGCTCTTAGGACCGCCACGATATGGGCTCCGATATTCTTACTGATCACTTCTTTGGTAGTCTTCCCCCTCGGAGCGTTTGCCCATGCCATAATACCTACAGACAAAGCCCTATTCTACTTCAAAAACACGGATCAAGTCGTACCTTACATACTCACACTCATTGAGAATCCCTATATAGTCGGCTTTATTGTTGCAGGGTGGTTTGCAGCGGCAATGTCATCCATCAGCCCAGCAGTCCTAGCTGCAGCCACACAGATAACACGCGATATATTCCAGATAACGAGTAAGAGGGCGGCGGCGTGGTCTGAGAAGACGATAATCAACCTCACGAGGGCCTTCATAGTGCTATACATGCTGATAGTGCTGGTAATTTCCATTTACCCGCCCTATGGGATCGTAGAACTTACCGCCTACACAGGTTCGGTCTTTGCGTCAGCCTTCGCTCCAGGAGTTCTAGGGGGTCTCCTCTGGAGGAGAGCTACAAAGATGGGNGTTCTAACTTCTATGTTGACAGGACTTATAGTGACAGGGGTGTGGAGGTTCTGGGTCATACCAGCATTTCCGTGGATATATAATGTATACTGGATACACGAGGTCATAGTTGGTTTCATAAGCTCGATCATCGTGTTTATAGCGGTTTGTCTGGTAACAAAGCCCCCGCCCGACGAGATCGTCAATAAAGCAATGTTGGCAAGGCTTCGCTCATAAACTTTATTATTTTTTCTTTGCGGTTTATTATTGCGGTGTACTACTATTGTTTTTGTTGTTTGTTTTGATTATAAATTTATATTAGGTTGTATAGGAACGCTTGATCGCCGCCATTTTGAGACAACGAAAAGGCCGCTCAGGAGCAGGAAAAGTGATTGAGATGCCTCTTAAACTCAAGGTACTGATATCATGATCTCTCAATATTTTT
>QNVH01000063.1 GCA_004347955.1 Thermoproteota archaeon
GAATGCTGAAACAGATGTGTCCCTGAGCGCTGAAGGGGCTGTGTGCAAGAATCTCCCGCCTTCAGCCGTGGAGAGTGTCAAATGTCCCTCACAATTTGGTAAGCTCATCTACCATGGAGGGAGTCTAGGAATCCCCTCACGCACCCTTTAATGGCCGCTATAAAGGTATTCCCGACTTTTGATGGGTCGAGGTTCTCTAAGGTTCTTATCCTGTAGTAAAGTGGAGGGTGCGGATCCCATTTGAGCCACTCTCCACTGTTAACCAGCTCGAATACCCTTGACTGGTACTTCCACAGCCCAAGCTTCCGTAGCGACGATGCAAGGACTTTTGGCTGTCCAGTTATTATGGCTGCGTCGAGGTCGGCCCTCGCCTCTAGAAACTTTGCCACAAAGAATAGAAGTGTGAAAGATAGAAAGAGGTAGGCAAAATCTATGAACAATCCAAAAGTTACCAATACTGGCCACACGATGTAGACCCTTGTCAGGTACTCGAGGGTTGCCAGGCTCATGAGTATCAGAGGGTCCCTCGCTCTAACATGGCTGAATTCATGCGCCAAAACAGCCTTTATCTCATCCTCATCCATCTGCGCGATCAGCCCGCTTGTTATGAGAACAGTGGCCCTTGAGGGGGAGATCCCTGTTGCTGCAGCGTTGGGAGGTAGGACGTTCAACAGCGTTATTCTTGGGACCTGAAACCTGAATTTCGAGGCAAGGTCGCTCACGATCCTGTAGACATCCACGGTCTTGACCCTAACAAATTCTGGGGCACACACTGGGCCATGCTTGTTCAGAGTCTTGACTATAATCTCAGGGTCTAGCTCCCTTCCGAGCGCCAGGGTCGAGTCGTAGATCTCTTTCTTTATCAAAGTCATTCTTGGTATGCAGGTCTTTATAACCTGGTCGAATTCATTCCTCCTCATCCTCAGTTCGGCAATATGTATAGTGGCGTTATCTGGGGTAACGTCAAACTCCCCGCGGTACGCTATGAGTTTGTTTGCAAATATTACTATTATGAATTGAAGACCCACTAAAAGGAGAGGTGTGAGCATCTGGAAGTACTGGTAAAGGAATATCCCTACCAAGAGGATCAGCATGAAGAGGTAAAGAAAGTTTCCAAATATTATGGAAGAGATGACCTTTTTTATACCGCCCTCCTTCCTGCCCGGGACTAAGTTCATCTTTGGTGAAAATACTAGGAAGAGAGACGCCTTGCTCTGATCGGCAAAGTAAGACCTGATAAGCGACTCCATTTCCATATCCAGTCCAATGTAATCCCTCTCAGTGATTGAGTCGGGCGGATAGGGCGCATAGTAGACCTCGATCTTCTCCGGTAGAAATTTCACGGCTACGTCCAGCAGGCTACCATCAGCAGCCACAAGCCTGTACTGGAGTATCGCTGTGCCTTCTGTGGTTGACCTCGTCAGGTATGTGAGGTGCGGATTCTTTTCTATCGCAGATGTGAGGTAGTCCAGCAGTGGGTTAATCTGCTCCGGAGGGACTTTTATGTCGATTGTAATAGAGCGCCTCCAAGTGTGCCCTGTGCCATTGCGTTCGACGCTTTCTCCCAGAGATATCGACAAACGCTTGCCTCCGTTAGAGGATTTATATGGGCCCATTAAAAAAGATATTGAAGTCTTTGCATGGTTGACCCGCCATCATCAGTACTACGAACTCAAAGGAGAGATGTTTTTAAACTCAGACCGGAAATATGAGAATAAAGTGATGCCTTTATGCGGGATGTTGACGGCATTGACATGAAGATCCTCTCCTTCTTGAAAGAAGACGCCCGCGTACCATACACCAAGATAGCCAAAGAGATAGGGCTCTCCGAGGCGGCGGTCAGAAAACGTGTGGAGAGGATGAGGGACGAGGGGATAATAAAAAAGTTCACGGTCGAGATCGAGACTGGTGAGAGGGTACAGGCTCTCATACTCATCTCCGTTCAGCCATCTTACCCGAACCCGCAGGTCGCTCAGGCGGTCAAGAAGATAGAAGGCGTCGATCAGGTGTTTGAGGTCGCGGGGGATGTTGATGTCATAGCTGTGGCGTCTGGTAAGAGCATACAGGAGATCAACAGGCACATAGACGACATAAGGAGGATAGAGGGGGTAGCCAAGACAAGTTCCATGATAGTCCTTAGGTCTTGGGTTTGAAATTCGAACTTTTGAGTTCTTTAAACGTATAATTGGTTATTTATACAGGGACGAAATGTTTAAATAATTTCGTTATTCGAATCTATCAGGGTCTGACTTCACATGGTTAAGCTCAACATCTTGTACGACCACATGAGGTGGGAAGAAAAAGCACTGTACACCGCATGTGAGAAGCGCGGAGTAGACTTCTCAATGATAGACGCGGAGAGACTTTCCATTGACCTTACCTCAACCGAGAGGCCGGAAGGCGTGGGCGACGTTGTCCTGCAGAGGTGTGTCAGCCACTTCAGGGGTCTCCATGCGGCAGCCGCCTTGGAGAGTTTTGGCGTCAGAGTCATAAACAGCTACAGGACCTCAGAGATCTGTGGCAACAAGGTACTGAACACCCTCACCTTCAAAAGGTTCAACATACCAACCCCTAGGACCTACCTGGCATTCACTCAGGATTCAGCCCTCGAGGCGCTTGAGAAACTCGGATACCCTGCGATCCTGAAGCCAGTCGTGGGCAGCTGGGGGAGGCTCGTCTCGCTCCTAAAGGATAAGACGGCGGCGATGGTGGCACTCGAGCACAGGGAGTTGATGTTTCCGATTTACCAGATCTACTACCTGCAGGAGATGGTAAGAAGGCCTCCGAGGGATCTGAGGGTCTTCGTCATAGGCGAGGAGGTGCCTGTTGCGATTTACAGGGTCAACACTGGCGAGGATTGGAGGACAAATACAGCAAGAGGCGGAAAGGTAGAGCGATGCCCCGTAACCCCCGAGATCAGGGAGTTGGCTCTGAGAGCCGCGGAGGCCGTTGGCGGAGGGGTTTTCGGGGTTGACATGATGGAGGACGGCGGCGGTCTGGTGGTGCACGAAATAAACAGCACCGTTGAGTTTAAGAATACGGTTCCTGCTACAGGTGTGGATATACCAGGTATGATTGTTGAGTACGCCATCAGGGAGGGTAAGAGATGAAAACTGTAGGAATAATAGGAGGGTCCGGCTACACCGGAGGCGAACTCCTAAGGATATTAATAAACCACCCAGAGGCTGACATAAGGGCAGTCACCTCAAGGGAACATGCAGGTGAGCCAGTATTCAAGTTGCACCCCCAGTTGAGGAAGCTGACCGACTTAAAGTTCGTCGAACCAGACGTGGAGAAGATAGCCTCATCTTGCGAGTTTGTCTTTTTGGCACTCCCACATGGCGCCTCTGCTCCTGTGGCGAAAAGGCTCTTGGAGTCAGGAGTCAGGGTGATCGACCTCAGCGCAGACTTCAGACTGAAGAACAAGGATGACTACCCGAAATGGTATGGGTGGGAGCACCCTTGCCCGGAGTTGCTTGAGGTTGCAGTCTTCGGCCTGCCAGAGTTCCATCGGGATGAGATAAGAAACGCTAGGCTTGTTGCCAACCCAGGGTGCATAGCAACTGCAAGCATACTCAGCGTGGCCCCTCCCTTAAAAGCAGGAATGGTTGAGCCAAACAGGGTCGTCTTGGACGCCAAGATCGGGTCCTCAGGGGCCGGAGCTAACGTGAGCGAGGCGAGCCACCACCCAGAGCACTCAAACATAGTTAGGGCGTACAAGCCGGTCATGCACAGGCACACCGCAGAAATAGAGCAAGAGCTCTCCCTGAAGGCGGGCGGGGAGAAAGTCACTGTGGCTCTCACGCCCCATGCGGTCGACATGGTCAGGGGAATAATGGTCACCGGACATTTGTTCCTAGGCAGGGAGGTAACAATGCAGGAGCTGTGGAGGGCGTACAGGGAGCTGTACCAGAACGAGCCATTCGTGAGGATCGTGAGGGATCAGAAGGGCCTCCACCAGCTTCCAGACCCCAAGAATGTGGTCGGCTCGAACTTCTGCGATGTGGGTTTTGAGCTTGACCCACATGCCAATAGACTCGTGACCTTCGGCGCGATCGACAACCTGTTGAAGGGCGCCGCTGGTCAAGCGGTTCAGAACTTCAATCTGATGATAGGTGTGGACGAGCGGACTGGCATCAAGTTTGCTGGAGTAAGACCGATATGAGTCTTAGAGTTGTTGTTAAGATCGGAGGAGACCTTCTCAAGGGAGAGAGTCCGAACCTTCCACTAATAGAAGACCTTAAGGCTCTTGTGAAGGAAAAGGGACTGGTAATTGTCCATGGCGGCGGAGATCTTGTAACGGAGATGGCTACGAAGCTGGGCAAGGAGCAGAAATTCGTCGTATCGCCGGAGGGCTTTAAGAGCAGATACACAGACAGGGAGACTGCAGAGATATACGCGATGGTCATGGCGGGAGAGATCAACACAAAGATCGTAGGCTTTCTCCAATCCTTCGGCATAAACGCCATCGGGTTGTCTGGTTTCGACGGCGGTCTCCTTAGGGCTGAGAGGAAAGAAAGGCTTGTGATCGTTGATGAGCAGGGAAGGAAAAGGGCAATAGAGGGAGGTTACACCGGCAAAATCACCTCGGTCAACAGCAGGCTACTCGAACTCCTCATGGGAGAGGGATACACCCCGGTGATCTCCCCCTTGGCAATGGGGATGAAGTTCGAGCCTTTAAATGTGGATGGTGATAGAACCACGAGCGCAGTTGCAAAGGCTATTAAGGCTGACGTGGTCATTTACCTGACCGACGTGGAAGGAGTGATGCTCGACGGAAAAATAGTGCCTAAGATCAGCATAGTTGAAGTTGACGGGCTCTTGAAGGACATAGGAGCCGGGATGTCTACAAAGATTCACGCGGCGGTGGACGCGATCAAGGGAGGGGTCGGCAGGGCAATAATAACTTCTGGGTTTGTTGACAGACCCATCTTGGACGCGCTGGAGGGCAGGCGCGGGACGGTGATATCCCTTTGAGCAGACTCGAAGACACATTCTTAGCTGACACTTTCTGGAAACGTCCCGTGACCCTTGTAAGGGGGAAGGGTTCTAAGGTCTGGGACTCTCAGGGGAAGGTATACATAGACTGCAGCTGCGGGTACGGGGTCGCACTGTTGGGTCACTGCCATCCTAAGGTCGTAGAGGCCATAAAGCGTCAGGCAGAGAGGCTTATAACTTGCCACGGATCCTTTTACAACGATGCGAGGGAGGAGTGCCTCTCCAGGCTACAGAGGATAAAGCCAGACGGGACCGACAAAGTCTTTCTCTCCAACTCTGGGGCCGAGGCAGTCGAGACCGCGATAAAACTGGTGAGGAAGTACACGAAGAAGAAGGGCATAATTGCCATGGTTAACAGCTTCCACGGCAAGACTATGGGCGCCCTCTCACTCACTTGGAACGCCAAGTACAGGGAGCCTTTCATGCCCCTCCTCGAGGGCGTTAAATTTGCGCCGTACGGAAAGATAGAGAAGCTCCAGGCACTTGTCGACGAAAGTGTTGGGGGAATCTTTGTCGAACCTGTCCAAGGCGAAGGCGGGATCAACGTGCCGCCCCCGGAATACCTCAAGGAGGTTCGGGAACTATGCGACGAGAGGGGGATTCTGATGGTTTTGGACGAGGTACAGAGTGGTTTTGGTAGGACTGGCAAGTTATGGGCGCACCAGCACTTTGGAGTGAAGCCAGACATACTTTGCTCCAGCAAGGCACTTGGGGGCGGCGTCCCCATAGGGGCAACCTTCGCAAGAGCCGATATCATGGACTCCCTTAAGAGAGGCGAACACTCAAGCACTTTCGGTGGCAACCCATTGGCATGCGCCGCCTGTGCTGGTGCCATCGACGCCCTATTAGAAGAAGGGCTGGTGGACAACGCAAGGGTGATGGGGGACCTTCTGAAGAAAGGATTCTCCCAGATGGAGAGTAAACTGGTCCGGGAGGTTAGGGGCCTTGGGCTTATGCTGGGAATTGACATGAGGTTTGAGGTCATGAACATCATTCTCAGGTCGTTGGAGAGAGGGGTCATAGTATTGGAGGCCGGCAAGACTGTGCTCAGGTTGCTCCCGCCCCTCGTCATCTCTAAGGACGAAGTTGAAGAGGTCCTCTCCGTTGTTGGGGACTCAATAAAGGAAGAGGAGAAGAGACTCTTCGGTGGAGGATAATGGAAGAAGGTTACCCAGAGCGGCTCCTGCTTGATCTCCTCGAGATCTACAGCCCGAGCGGGGAGGAGGAAGAAATTTCAAGGTACCTGTCAAGGGAGCTTGAGCGTTTGGGTTTCAAGGTCAGCGTGGACGAGGTGGGGAACGTCGAGGCCAGATGGGGAGAAGGTCGACCTAGCGTTCTTCTGTGCGGGCACATGGATACCGTGAGGGGCAAGATCAAGACCAAAAAAAGGGGCAGAGTCATCTTTGGAAGGGGCGCCGTGGATGCAAAGTCGCCCCTTGCTGCCCTCATTTGTGGCGCGAAGAGATACATTGAGGAAGGTGGGAAGGGGAGGATAACTGTGCTTGCAGTCGTCGACGAGGAGGGTAAGAGTCAAGGGATGAGGCACTTCCTCTCTAGGTGCCAAGAGAATTACGATTATGCGATATTTGGGGAGCCTAGCGGGGCTTACGCACTAACGGTGGGCTACAAGGGGCGAATACTGGTCAGATTCCTCTGTGAGACCACACCAGGGCATGCGAGTGCGCCCATGCTTTTCGAGAACGCGATCTATGTGGCTGTGAGGCTCATAGAAAGGCTGCAGGAACTTCAAGAGAACTGGTCTAAGGGAGGAGACTTATTTGAGACCCCGA
>QNVH01000064.1 GCA_004347955.1 Thermoproteota archaeon
CTCAGATACCAACCGTTGATTCCAGCAGTGGAATGGCCGGTGACTAGCGAGACAGAGACTCCGGCGCCGGCGGCAACTACGGCGGCCCTCTGGGATCCGCCGAAGTGAGTTTCCATCAAGGCAGGGTATCGCTCATACTGCTCAAGACCGTACAGGGTTACCTCCGTGGCAACGTCGTTTATAACGTCCCAGCTCGGCTTGGCCTTTGCGAAGCCGCCATACTTCTTCTTAACGTACTCGGCGCCGTAGTAGCAGAAGTCGTCAAGAATGTTGTCGGTGTACGTGCAAGTTGCGTACTGGGTGAAGCCTACTCCGCCAGACATGTAGCTCCCGAACCAGAACTGATCGTAGAGCACAGCGGCCATGGAGATGGATTCCAGCGCGACCCATACAGGATCGTCTGGCTTGACCCTTGAAGCTTGGCAAATGTCTGCCAGATAACCCAATGGAACACCGCCAGGCTCATTAGGACCCCTTGCTCGCCTCCAAGGCATCAAGGTGCCCATCTCTATGACTTCTGCGTGCTTGGCTGCAAATGCAAACTCGCCCACAGCGGCCTCTCCCGCCATAAGCTTGTAGGCATTAATCATTGACATTGAGATCTGCATAGCCGCCCATCTTGACATTGTGCCTCCGTCGCAGGTCATTGCTACGAGTGTTGGCATGCGGCAGACTTGGTAGATCCGTTTTCCAATGGCAGCCTTAAGCTGTGCGGCGTGCTCAGCAGGGAATTCCTTGTTTATGTCTATAAGGAACCTGTCGTCGATCTCGTCTGCAAGTTCGTCGTCACCCGTNAATACCTTGACATAGCTGTCCGAGACCAGCCCTGGATGGGTCTCGACCATGTGCTCTTGGACTACGGCCGCACCAGGTAATGCATGGTTGAGCACTTCTAAATAGTGGTTCACGGTCTCAGGGGTGACCTCCTTACCAAGCCTCTTCTGTAGGACCGTGTGCGCCGCGTCCAAACCGACGATCACCGTGCGTCTTATGTCGTGCCACATCTGCTGCATCGCGGCGTTGTTTATAAAATGAAGGTCGTCGCCCTCGCAGTAAATGTCTGTGCCGGATAGTCGATATGGCATCAAGACCCTCTGTCCCAGCGGTATGCCGCCGAGGTGCAGGTCTGGGTTGTAGAATGGGACAGTCCTCTCCTTTGCTATCTTCTGGGCAGCCTCTACAAATTCTCTCTTCCTCTTTGACTGCTTCCATCCATCATATATGTAGAATTTTGTTTGTTTCTCTTCAGGAGATTCTTTGAACTTTCTCCTGAGCGCTTCTAGGAACATCTTCTTCTCTTCGCTCATTACAATCCCTCCTAGATATCCTTCACCTTGTTGGGGTCGAAGCCTGCCTCTGTTCTCAGCATGTGGATCCTCTGGACGAACCGTATAAGTTCTGCATCGTTCCTGAAAGGTTCTCCATCGACCCTGAACTGGCTAGTTATCCTTCTAAGTTCCTCTTCGGGGATGGGCTTTCCTACGTAGATGGGTCTGTCCAACGGGACTCCAACTTGGTCTTTCACGTAAACGACCTCGCCTTTGTTCTTGTCATATTGGAACCTTCTGAGAGCATCGAACATGAGTCCATTCTCATCGAGCCTCAGCGCGTGACCGTGGACGGTGGCACCTCTGATCCCGACTCTTGCTGGATCGAAAATCTCTGTCTCCACGAGGTCTTTAGCGACCTTCTCAAGATCCCGTTCTCGCGCCTCAAGTGGAACACGCCCTGATAGTACGCCTATGTCAACTCCCCTGTAGCGCATGTGACCCATCCAAGCCCTCATGTATGGAGTCAGCGGAGCAAAGTACACAGAATCGGTGAACTGTATGTATCTAATCCTGTCACCAGCCTTGGCTCCAGGGGTTGGTTCAACTAGCTCCCTGATGGGGCATGCGGGTTCGCCCAGCTCCTCCAAGGGCGGATGGACGCTCTTGTAAGCCTCGCCTGGGACCCTGTGACCCATCAGCCTAACCAAGTCGTCATCGCTTATAGTCCTCAGCTTTCTGAGTGTGTACTTGGGATCAATATACTTGCGCCTGTTGGCGGCTATTTTTGATCCTCCAGGGTAATATTGGGGTTTGTAATCCACCATTTTAGATTCCTCCCTTTATCGAGACCGCGGCCTCATTCACATACCGTAGTGACTCCCTAAGTTCGGGCACCTCGCTGAGTACTTCGCCCACTACCCCGCTGATCTTCTCGGGGGTGTAGATCGTGGTTCCAGCGTCCAGAGCCACAGCAGCGGCGACGCATGGTATTGTGAAGCCCTTGCTATGTCGGGTGACAATGTGGTTACCGTGGAATACAGCAGGGTTTCCACCGCCGTAGATCGAGTGGCTGAAGAATGACATCTCCACACCAGTGCCTGCGACCCTGCCGAAGTCCACTCCGGGGAGACCTGTCTCCCTTTCTATGAGGTCGTTGAAGTATATGAAGACTGAGGGGGCGTGCTGCATGGACCTAGCAGCTCCGCAGGTGATCATCGTCCCAGCCAAAAGTCCTGCTGCGGCATAGGCGTTCCACTTGTTCAGGTCGCTTGTGGTATAAAGCGTGTAACCAGAAGGCGTCTTCTTTAAGGGTTTGATAACACCGTCTGAGAGGGCCCTCTTCACGGTCGATATGACGACGTCTCCCAGCGTTCCGGTCTTTGCATTCTCCTTAACCAGATCGTAGACTATGTTGTCCGCGTTCAATCCCTGATATGCCAGACCCAGTAGGTGGAACCTCTCGAAGCTGCCAATGGCGTCGCCCATCTCAAACATAGCAGTCTGTTCCAATATTGACGAAAGAGCGGCAGCATTCATCGCATTCTTCTTCGCGATTAGGGCTATGTGGGCGCAGGGGATGTTTCTAAGGGCGTAACCCATACCCTCATTCTGTTGCGGCACTGCCAAGAGCGAGGAGACGTTACCACCCAGCATCTCCATGGTCTGGGGGTATCTTCCCCAGACGGCAGCGTGTACGAGATCAGCATCCCAAATGTTGACATTGAAGTTCTCGATTATTGTGCAACAGAGGGCAGCAGCAACTGCTGTTACACCTGTGGTATACTCCACACCCGCGTTTAGCCGCTTTGCTGGGACCTTCACGAGGAGGTGTTTTCCGCCCTTCAGGACCTTTACCTCCGTGTCGTCGCCAGGATCTACCTGCAGGCATTTCTTTAGCGAGTCGGCCACGCTACCTGCGTTCTTGACAAGATCAAGCTTTAGAGATCTGCCCCTGATTATGCACCACTTCCCTCCAACTTCGCCTGTAGCCAGTGCCTTCTCAACGCCTTCCAAGTTGACTGCGACGCATTGTTTCACGTATGAGATGATTTTTTGTATTGCTGTGTTCTTTAGAGGGCTAAGAGCCTCGATTGGAACGTTCGTGTCGAAGAGCTTCCCGCGGTCGTCGTACAAATTCACTTTGTCCGGATATTTTGCCATAGAACTCCTCTCTGTAGATTTCTTGTGTGTGGATAGATGATTGGGGGGTTAAAAATCTTGCCCTCGACCCATAAATTAGAATGGATCGTATTAAAATGGTTTTAAGAACTAATATTTTAATTATTTATTAATAATTAATAAAAAACATTTATAAATTAACCAGTTGAGGTTATTTTCTCAACGAGGAGGTTCACTGAGTCCAGAATGTTTGATTCCTCAATCTTTATTGTTGCAATTGGAATTCTCACGAACTTCTCTATTATACTGGCCACAATGGAGGCACAGACGAGGCCGTTTACTCTATCCCGTTCCGCCTTTATCGCGGCTATTATGGCATCCTCTATTGTCAGGGCAGGGTACTCTTTTATAATCACGCGCTTACCTTTTGCCAACAGTTGGTGTTTTGATATCGTGTCGAGCGAGGGTCTTGCAGCAATCACCCCGATTACGATATCGGCCTGCGGGACCTCGAGAGAATGAAGGTACCTCAGGATGTCTCTAAGAGTAGAGAGGCGAAGGTCTCTACATTCTGAGAGTATCTTGTTTATGGTGCTGAGTGGGATGCCAGACCCCTCGCTCAGATCCTTTGCAGAGATGTCCATTCGTCGCATTATTGATTTTAGAGTCGCCGAGAATGCTTCGTTGGAAGTCATAGCAGCGTTTATCAGCTCATCGCGGATTGTTAGCTCTTTTTCCATATCAGATGCCCTCCAATTCCTCATGGAAGGCGGTCAATATCCGCTCTCGGTAAGATATGAATGGGGGGCTAAGTCTAGCCCTCGGGTAGGGAAGATCTATATCGATTATCTGCTTAACCCTTGAGGGGCGTTTGGTCAAAACGACAACTCTCTGTGCAAGGAAGACAGCCTCTTCGACATTGTGAGTTATGAAGAGGACAGTCTTGTTGAGCTTTGACCATATCTTTAGCAGTTCCCTCTGCATGAGAGACCTCGTCTGGGCATCAAGATCTGCAAAGGGCTCATCCATAAGTATCAGATCAGGGTCTATTGCCAATGCCCTAGCTATGGCAACTCTCTTTTTCATTCCCCCAGATATTTGGTGCGGGTAGTAGTTCTCAAATCCCTGGAGCCCCACAAGTTCCAAAAAAGTTTTGGCTACCCTTTCTCGTTCTGCCTCTTGGTAGTTCTGAATTTCAAGCCCAAACTCCACATTCCCGAGGACGGTCCTCCAAGGAAGTAGAGAATCCTCTTGAAAGATGACTCCGAACCTCTGTATTTTGGGGTCTGGAGGTCTACCAAAAACGAGCACCCTGCCAGAGGAGGGGGGTTCAAGCCCTGCAACGATCCTGAGGAGTGTGGTCTTACCACAACCTGATGGGCCGACTACGCAGACGAACTCGTTTTTATTGACGTCGAATGTGAGATCCTCTATCACCTTTAGCGAGCTTGAGCCAACATCGTATTTTTTTGATACCGACTCCAGGAGAATGGCCTTATCCAATTCGCACACCTACGCCCTTATTTCAACCCTCCACCTAAACATCCTCTTCTCCAAAAATAGTATGAAATAATTCATGGCAAGGCCCACAAGACCTATTGTTATCATCCCAACTATCACTGTGTCGATCTGGAGGAGGTTTGCATACTTCAGTATTAGTCTCCCCAGCCCAACGGGTTCGCCCCCTATCATCTCGGCGGCCACGATGCACATCCAGCCGACTCCAAGCCCAACCCTGAGACCATTCATGATCTCGGGGAGGGAGCTTGGGAATATGATCTTTGTGATTATATTCTTGTTGTCAGCCCCAAATGTCCTTGCCATTTGTATCAGCGTTATCGAGGTCCTTTTGACGCCGGCTATAGTATCCAGTAGCACGGGGAAGAAGACTCCAACCCATATTAGGAACACGTACCTGTACATGCCGATGAGCAGGACTATTGAAAGGGGTATCCATGCTATAGGCGGAATGAACCTGATCGGCTCTATAATGGGCGTGACCGCATTTTTAAGTGTTGGTTTTATTCCCAAGAGCAAACCAATCGGCACGCCTGTTGCGCTACCAACAGCGAATCCAAGCAGGACTCGCTCAAGACTCATTAGTGTGTGCCAAGCCAACGTGTAGCCGTCGATGTCCCCGACCGTAATTATGGTGATAAAGGCCTTCAGGACTGAGTAGGGATCCGGAAAGTATGGAGATTGTAAGTATGAGGCAGCCAGTTCCCACAAAATGAAGAAAACGATGACAGATGCTGACGCAAAAAGTAAAGACTGCAGACGAGAGTACAGCTTTCTCATTGAGACCACGTTCAACCAGATACATATTTGGTATTAATGAAGCCGTTTATGAAGCTATCCACTTGGCTCATATCTACATTTCTGATGATCCCTAGCCTTATCATGTCTATTAAAAAGGCTTTGATGCTATCGACATTCACAGATTTTGAGAATGACATGTGCGAGAATGCGAGATCTATCACCGGCATCGGTAGTTTGGTAACATTCATTGCGATCTGCTTAGCCTCGGCTGGGTTGTTGTTGATAAAGTCTATGGCGGCTCTGTGTATAGCAACCATCTTATCCACAATGTCTGGTTTGGATGCTAAGAACTTGTCAGAGACTACTAGTACGCAGCATTGATGATTTGGCATGATGTCATGAGAGGTGAGTAGTACTGACGCGTTATATTGATAAACCGCTATTGATGGGTAGGGCTCCCAACCTATGAATCCGTCGATCTCCCCCCTTCCATACTGAATTGGTAGGTCGGAGATTCGCCCTGGGTATTTTGTAATGTTAAGGTTGTTGTTCTTTGCGTAAGTGGTGATCAGTACGTCCTGTATCGTCCCGGTCCCTGGCGTCCCAATCTTTTTGTTGTTAAGGTCGCTTACGCTCTTTATAACTTCTGGGTTCACCACCAACGCAGATCCTTCCAAATTCNCAGAGCCTATTACCACAGGTAGNGAAGTCACATTAGAGCCTATTCCGCTGGCTCTGGCAGTAAGAGCTGGCGGAGTGCCAACATAGGCGAAGTCAAGCTCTCCTACCACGAAGTGTTGCATGAGGGTCGGCCCGTTTATGTACTCATAAAGTTCATATTCTATGCCATATTGTGCAAAGTAATTTTTCGCAACCGCCACGTGAAGGGCTAAATGGTGCAGGTCTCCAGTAAGGTAGCCTATCCTGACCTTAACCTTCTGGGCTGGTGCTAGGAGTCCGGCGCCGTACATACCTGCAACCACACCTATGGATACAATAAGGATAATTGAAAGTACAATAATACTTTTTTTCATTTAATAAACACCTATAATTTGTCTTATTATGCCATAAATTTATAATTTTCGCTAAAAAA
>QNVH01000065.1 GCA_004347955.1 Thermoproteota archaeon
GTTAAGAATGGTCCGGGCAACTCCATCCTGTCGCACAAATCCAAATTTTTAAGCTCGTTGGCAGAACTCATCACATCGGTGGGTCTGTTCAGGCTCAGTGCTTTGGAAAGGAACCTCAGCTTGTTTGCAAGGAGGACATACCCTTCGGCAACTCCCTCCTCGCGTACTGCATGAAAGTCTTGGAGCATGTTCGCAAGCATGCTGGCGTCTCCCCTTAGGACCAGCGCCTCTGCCCCGGTGATCCANCCAGTAAGATCTACGAGGGGGGTGAGGTCGAAGATCGGNGTAGTGTTCGTGTTCTTGTCNCGGGCTTCGTAAGCTCCATAAATCACTTTACCGATCCTNGTGCCCTTTGCACTGTGCATGTATGCGGCCAGGAAAACGAAGAGGGGCAGGGACCTGAAGGCATGGGTTATGTCGATGATGAGCTCGTCTCCCTCTTCCACTATCCCAGAGAAGATATCGAAGATCTTCCAGAGCTCTCCCTCATTTGCCCCTTCCGGGATGTCCACGATCCTGAGCCTCTCTCCAATCTTCTCCTTGAGAATCTCACAGTAGGTCCTTCCGTTTCTTTTGGCTGACTTTGCTTTTTCAGTTGTCAGGAGGTACACCACATCTGGCTCGAAGATGTTAAAGACTGCCTCAGGGAAGAGGTCAGTCTCACACCACTTCTCTCCCCATGTGTACTTAGTGGTCACGTAACTCCCAGCCCCGAGGAATGTGATCGCCTTCACAGCTCGGGGCTTGCTGCCCTCGCCCGTCCCCTCCATCCCTGAATGTGCCCGTGGAGTGTGTTCAGCCATGCATATCCACCGCCATTGCAGTTGTAGCCAGCACGAAGCGCGCAACCCTGTGCAGCGTCAAACCTCAACACCTGTGACCGTGCCAAAACCTTGAGAAACGCCCTTCCCGAGCCCAGGAGCTGAGGTATTTCGTAGTTCAGGATGAACCTCCCAGTGAAAGCGATCATCGGAATCCCCTTATAAGTGGCTGTAGACCTCCTCACGAAGACAGCGGTCTTGAGCCTTGTCCCAACTCTGTGGGAGAGCCCCTTGCAGAGGCTCAGGACATTCCCTCTCAGGATTCTGTTGAGTAGGGTTGCCTTTTTCCTGGATTGTAGGTACATCCTGTAGTTCTCCTCGTTTAGCGCGAGCCAGGGAGTCAGGAACTCATAGACCCTCGACTCCTTGCAGGGTCCGAGCCTCTCACTCGTCTCCTTCAACTTTTTCTCCCTTATCTGGTAAACTCTGCCCAAGACAAGCTCGTCAAGCTCACGCTCTATGTACCTGACAGCATCAGCCCCTGCGTCTATGCCGATTATGATAGGGCGACCCCCTATCACCTTGTACTGTACGAGCGGGTAGGAGTACAAGTAGCCTAGGTCGCCAAAGTGGTGGTGGAGTATTGGCATGTCCTTGAAGCGGTTCCCTATATATCCCCTAATCTTCGGCGCATGCGCAAGATCTAGGGGAGCGTCGAGTTCCATGTAGAGTGTGCAGACCCTGACGATCCTCTCAGCAGAGCTGAGGCTCTCCCTCAGCGTAGAACTGCCCACCCCATCGATATCTTCTCCGGCTCCACAACCTTCCTGGTACGTGGCTCCCTGAGCCTGAAGAGAGATCTTATGCTGGTGGCGAGCTGAGATGAGCCGCTCCCTATCCTGACCAGCCTTCCTTCCTTGGAGAATTTGAGCTCGCCGAGACCATTCTTCCTCCGCCACTCGTTCTCCTTGTTCAGCACCTCCCTGTAGAAGATGTCGACCTTGTCTAGGACCTTGTTCAAGTCAACACCCGAGAGCGAGTCCAGCTCGACGCGGAGGGAGACTCCTTCCCTCAGAACCTCGGCTAAGATCGTGGGTCCGCTGGGGTATACGCCCACTTTCACGGCCATGAGATCCTCAATGCCAGCGAGCTCAGAGTCCGTGACCCCGATCCACCTGTTGAACTGCGGTTTATCTCTTCCTGCGGGATCTCCCTTCCCCACCTCCCTGAGGACGCTCCCAATGATTTCCCGGTTCTTCCTTTCCATAACCCTTTCATTAGCAAAGTCTCTTTCCGTAACAAGCCCGCTCCTCGTCTTCACATGATCCCAGATTAGGGCTGTGAGGATGGCCCCCTTCAAGCTGCTACCCGGGATGTACGGCCTTCCAGATGTCTTTATGAACTCTCTAACGGTCTTATTTTCGAATACACCTTTGTTTCTCAACCTGTAGAGGACATGCCGCTCCGCGAGTGATGGTGCGGCACCGTGGATGCTGGTCCTCCTGTTAAGCGCCCAGATTACTTTCTCCTTGTACCTTTGGAATTCCCTGTCCCCGACCAGCCCGTAGAAGTCCACCCTGATCAGCTCCTCCCCATCCACATAGTAGTCAGAAGGTCCGTAGTTTGTTCCAGACCATATGTGCACTGGCGTCAGCGTCTCTAGGACTAGTCTCAAGCCCATCAGCGCCACCTCATCCCAACACAAAGAGGGTGCCCCCACTCCACAGAGGGAGGGTTACAGGCGGTGTGAACATGGTCTCCCTCAACCTCCCTCAGGGGGATTACCGATCCCTCCCCTAAGAGCCAGACTCCCTTCCTTAGACCCTTCCTCCTCCTCCCCGCCCTTCTCACCAGCGAGTAGAAGAGCCTCTCCTTGCTGCTTCGGACGGACGCCCACTCCTCCTGCTTCGGGTAGTAGAGGGAGAGCAGGACTGAGGCTTCTGGTTCTCTAGGCGGGTCGAAGATGTCCTCCTCCTTTACCTCCGCCAGGGAGAAGTGCCCGTAACCTATTGAGATCTCTCCTCCGATTCCCCTGTCTTGGAGGAATTGAAGCGCCTGTCTTGCAGCCGATAACCATGCCCCGCTACCCTTAACCACAAAGTAAATTCCCCCCTTTGGTAGAACGCGCCGCGGGAAAGGAAGAAATCATCGGCCCTGCCAGAGAGCCTGTTCATCCTGTTCCTCTCTACCTCCACTGTCTTTATGGCATAATCGGCAATGCTCCCGCCCTCGACGATAAATTCCTCTCTGACCTCGTAAACCTTTCCTATCCCCTCGAATAGCTTCTCAACGGTCAGATCACCTTTTATGAGCCTGTTAAATATGCTAACCTCGACGTATGAGGCCTCTTTGTAGCGCTTCTTTTTCGTAGAATCCTCGAGCTTTTCCCCTCCGGGAGGGGGGATGAGTGGTTTTGGTGCAAAGAGGACCCTTCTTCCCTCCGCCGCCACGAACGGAAAGGCTGATGACACTCTCAGGGAGNCGTCTCTGATTAGGTCTTCAAGCTCCTCCTCCTTACCCATCTCCGCAAGCGACCACATTATGGCTGCGGCTATCGTGTCTGAGTGGAGGCGCCTGGGCATCAGACTCAGCGGTGTAAGGTAGAAGGAGAGAGGCATGGGAAGCGCCCGCTATTCCATTATCTTACTCTTTACTTCCTCGAATCCGGACAGGAGCTCGCCCACACTGAAGGTACTCTTCCCGCCGATGTTTACTATTCTTCCCGCCTCCGCCGAGGAGTAGTCCTCCACCGTCTTCACCTTCAACGAGATATCCTCAAATGCGACCTTGCCGTACCCGCGGCTTCCGGACCCGCCGAGGTAACTGTCCTGTAGAAGGGACATTGCTTGGAAGACGTGTTTGAGACCGTCATAGTCGCCCTCTTTGTATATACCGTAAACCATCTCCATTTCGAAGGCCACTCCTGGCGGGACCCTCTCCATGATTCTGGGGTGGGCAGCCTTACCGGACAGCCTGTTTATCACGTTCTCCGTCTTCAGCTCTACCTCGGGTTTTTCCCCCTTCGGGAGCCTCGCGTCCCTAACTATCAGCCTCGTCGGACCGTTCTTGAAATCTTCGTATGAGGAACCGAATATGGTGCATATTGGGCAGTTCTCATCGCCGCAAGAGTGGACGCTCCCGTCCTCCTTCACCTTTCCGAGGGAGAACTCCAACAGCGATCTCATCTTTCCCTTCAAGCTACTCCCCGGAATATACGGCCGCCCGTCATTGTCTGCTATGATCGGGTTGTCTGTACCTCCTATTTTCAGCTCACCCTTATTCCCGCCTATGTGTAGACCTGTCACAGTCCTTATCTTTCCGGTTATTATAACATTCTTGATAAGTCTGGGTTCGCTCATTTCAATCACCTCCCCTTTCCCTCTCTCTTACCTTTTCATAATAAGTGTCGTAGGCTACGATGGCTTCGAGGAATTCCATGAACCTCAGAAATCCTCTCTCATCACTCTCGCTGAGCGCCTTCTTTATGCAGGTCTCCATAAGGTCTCTGAACACATCAGGTGCCAGCCCCCTCCCAACGGAGTATGCCAGCAGCGGCAGCGCGGCGTAGAGGGTGCCCTTGACTTCATTCCAACTCCTCTTTTTCTTTTCAAGATCTGACTTATCATTAACTAGCGGATCGAAGAACTTCCTGAGTTGAGTGGTTTTGAGATCATCCTTCAGCTCTTTCGCTATCTTTGCAGCCCATCCATCGATCCCCGCGAACTCGCTCTGGCTGAGCTCGGTGAGACTCTTCATGTTCTTCACTTTCTCGATTATTGTCCTTGTCTCCCTGTACTTTTCCTCGCGTTTTTCATACCTAGCGTATCTGTCTTGGTAGTAACCCGGTTGTCTATAACCCATTTTAATCCCTCCTTGATCTTGTCCTCAATGAGACCCAGCATGCTGGGATCAATATCCACGGCATGCTATCCGTAATAATTTCATCATACTTCATGTTCTTAAGGGTTCGCACCATTTTATACTTCAGGATCGGGACGTAGGCCCTTACCTCCCTCCTCCTCCTTTCTATCTCCTTAGGATCTGCACTCCTGTAGAATGACGAGCGACAGAGCGATATGAGATCGTGGATGAAGCCCCTCGGTATCTCCTTAGAANGTACTCCTTCTTCGAGTTCTTTGGCGAGCTCCACGAGGCTCTTGAGGGTCTTTCCGCCACTCCCGGTAGCATCCCTCTCCGATAGGTAAACACAGTCACCAAAAAGGGAAGCCATGTCCTTCTTGCAGGCCGACGGATCGATCTCTGACCTGTACCTCTTCGCCCTCTTGAGGTTTGAGGATAGGGTCTCGACGGCAATTGCTATTGGGAACTTCGGATCGGTTATGGTGTAGCCGATGGAGAGACCGAGGTCTGGATTTCCGCACACAAACTTCCCGAACTCCTCCCTTATATCCACACATGCCATTATCACCGCGTCCCACGGTCCTATTATGAGGAAGTCGTCCCCGCCCGAATAGTTAACGTATATCACTGGCGTCTTCCCGCGCTTGCAATCCTCGCAGATCAAACCCTCGATCTCCTCCCTGCCCCTGCCGTCTTGGAGTACCCACCAATTAACGAACGAACCCCCATCTGCACCCTCTGGGGAAACGGCTGTGTAAAGCTCATCTTTGAATTCCAGCTTAGCCTTGCATGTCGGGCAGAGTGGATAGGTGTAGTACCTTTCGAGTATCCTGTTCAGGTAGCCAGCAAAGAACAGGTCGAGGAGGGAGCTCATATTGGAGTAGTCCCTTATCCTGACCTCCTCTATCCCGCTGTGGATGATGTATCCCATGTTGTCCACGTCCCCTTTCGCCAGACCCAGCTTCCCAGCTCCCCTGCTGAGCTCTGCTAGGTAATCGAAGCTGAGGATGTCCCCCCGATACTTCGGGGCGGTATTCCCCATAAAGATGAACCCTACTCCCACGCCGTCCCCAACCGTGTGGAAGTCCGTGGAGTTTATCATGTAGGCCATTCCCTGAAGGTCCTTAACCTCATGGAGCTCTTTTCTATCCATCAGCTTATACGAGAAGCCAGCGAATGAGAAGTCAGGCTTGGTTAAACCTTCCCCTCTGAAGATCACTTCAGCCTTGACAAGCTGCTGACCGAGATCCGCCTGCTCCTCACAGCGCTCACAGATCTCCCCAGTTTCGCTGTCCCTACCACATGATGGGCACCTGTACTTTGGCACATCACCCGTCCCAGCGTCCAGGTAGCCATCTTCAAGTACATCGAAGAACCTCCTCCCCTTCCTTCCATCCAGCTCCTCCTCGCACTTCAACAATGCCTTCCTAAACCAGCCCTTCTCTAGGAGGGAGGCCTTGGCTATCCCGAAGGTCAGGTATAGGGCTCCTTCAAACTTTTTCCAGAGCTCCTTGTTGAGCCTCTTGACGATTACCTCAACTTCTTCCACAATGTGGGAGGGCGCGAGTATTGAGAACTGTCCTCCCGTGCACCAGAGTATGTTGCACTCTGGCAGTCCGAGTTCCTCCGCAATTCTGTGAGCTGCCGCATCCATGATGAGTGAAATCTCGAGGGACCTTCCGCGCAGGCGTCTTGCCATCTCCTTCCTAGCTTCTTCTGGGGAGTAAACCTTGAATATGAAGTCCTGTATCCCGGATATATCCCCCAGCACCAGGGCGAATGCATCCTGTTTCATCTCAAGGGGCGAGACCCCCTTCTCCCTGCAGTAGCGATATAGGCACGTGGCAATGGCGGCAGTCGCCTTGAGGTGATCAAATAGTGGGGCGGTAGGCCTGGCTCTGTAACCGGCGGAGAGGGTAAAAGATGTGTACTTCTTGAGTATATAATATAGGGTGTCTATGTAACTGTCAACATTCTTGGGGAGAGAACCCCTCAGCAGCATCATATCCTCCCAGAGCTTTCGGGACCTGTCCCTCATCTCTTGAACCGTTA
>QNVH01000066.1 GCA_004347955.1 Thermoproteota archaeon
AAGCTCATTGAAACAGGGGCGATAGGAGTATACACCTACATACAGGACAGGTTAGCGACTGGAATAAAGCAGCTCTTGTGCGGTCTCAGGAAATTCGACATCAGCTATCTGTCAAGGGATGATGTGGCAGCGCTGACGGAGGAGGCAGAGGAAATAGCAAACTACTATCCAAAAGGCGTAAAACCAGCAGGGTTTAAGCCGCTGAGATTCGTTACCGATGTGGACCTAGAGAGGATCTCAAAGCTATAGTGGCTTTACGCGATTTCTTTTTTTTTAAAAAATTACAAATTATATTAACTACATACCTGAATTGGCACTGTTCCTTTTCCTTTCATGCTTGAAAGTGGCGGGTATACAGATATATTTCACTATAGAATTAATTCGAGCCTCCTAAACCCGAATTTAAAGCAAAGTTGATTAAAAAGGAGTTAATGGTGCGGGGAGTGGGATTTGAACCCACGAAGGCCTACGCCATAGGAGCTTACTGGGCAGGATCGCCTCTCAGTCCTACCCCTTTGACCTGGCTTGGGAATCCCCGCTCGGAGTATTTCTTTAACAAACTTGCCTTTAACTTTGTCGTTCCCATAATTAAGTGCAAGGAGTATACTCAATATTTGAATCCAAGACACAATCTAAACTTAAATATAGTTGGTGTGTTTCTTTTAAGGAAGGTAATTTAGATGAAGGATGATCCCCTCATAGACCTCGCCGAAAAGATCAACAACCCTGATCTGAGGCAGAAGGTAATAGAATTACTCAAGAACCCCAAACTCACATTTCTGGATCACCCCGAAAAGTACACAAGCCTTAAGGACTCCCCAGCCAGTAAAAGGAGACATCACTCATACCAAAAGGGGCTGGTGATACACACAATAGCAACGACCAGGCTAGCCCTGAGTCTCGCCGAGATATTGGAAGAGATATACAAGGTTAGGGTGGACAGGGACGTTGTGATAGCTGCCTCGCTGTTGCATGACCTCTTCAAGCACCTGACCTATTTTGAGGTTTATCCGGGTAAGTATGTCAGATCCAAGCTCGGAGAGCGACTGGACCACCTATCCCTGATCATTGGGGAGCTATATGCCAGGAAGTTTCCTCTGGATGTGATTCATGCGGTTGTGGCGCACCATGGAGACAATGGTCCGATAGAGCCAAGGACAATAGAAGCCCTTCTGGTTCACATGGCTGACAGGACCGATGCAGAAATAAACGACAAGGTTCTCTTTGCTGCCAAGGAGATAATTAAAGAGTGCTTGATGAAGGAGGTTGTTACTCTGCCCAGGGAGGTTTCCCCCTACGAGGTCATTATCGCCAAAAAGGAGGGGGGCTGCGAGGAGGTGAGGAGGCGCTTCTCCTCAATGATTTGAATACGGGGAGAGGGATGGTGATGAGAACGTGCAAGAAGGACATTGGATAAGGCAGATCGTGGATCAGATACTTGCAAGAGGAGACCCGGAGATAGTCATCCACACAGGCAAGACACCCTCAGGACCAATACATATAGGGGCTGAGCGGGAGCAGTTCATATGCAGCGCGATCCAGATAGAGTTGAAGAGGAGGGGCTATGAATCAACCTTCAACTTCATCATAGACTCCTACGACCCGCTGAAGTCTATACCCGCGGGAATAGAGGTGCCCAAAGGGTTTGAGGAGCACGTAGGCAAGCCGCTCTCCTCCGTGCCAGACCCATACTCCTGCCATGAGAGTTACGCAAAGCATTTTGCGGAGGAGTTCAACTCTTGCCAGGGAAGGCTAGGCGTTTATCCAAACGTGATATATTCCCATGAGCTATACAGGCGCAAGGAGATGAAGGACGCGATCAGAACTGTTTTGAGGAAGCTGGACGAGCTGAGGATGATAAGGAAGAAGTACGTCCAAGAGGAGGAGCATGAAGAGGGCCATGGGGACGAGTGGAACCCCGTTATGGTTGTCTGCGAGCGTTGCGGAAGGATCGCATCGAAGAAGGAGGAGGTAGCGCCGAACCGCTTGGAGTGGTGGAACCTTGATGAAGATACTGCAGGGTACAAATGCACAAGCTGCGGCTACCAGGGAAGGGGCAAGATATCCGAATTGGATTTAAAGTTGAGCTGGAGGGTTGATTGGGCAGCCAAGTGGGCCATATTCAAAGTATCTTGCGAGCCTGCCGGAAAAGACCACTGCGTTAAAGACGGGGCATATGACATGGGTTTAGAGGTCTGTTGGAGGATATTCGGTTACAGAGGCCCACTTAAGGTACCTTATGAGTGGCTCACGCTGGGCGAGCATGCGATGAAGACTCATAAGGGGATAACATTTACCCCGCATGAATGGCTCAGGATAGCTCCCCCTGAGTGTATGAGGTACATGATACTTAACGCAGATCCAATGCGGCACATAGCCTTCCTGCCAGAGAGGATCCCCGACATCGTTGATGGGTTCGACAGGTTGGAGCGCATTTACTTCGGCGCCGAGACCCCACCAGCAGGCGAAGACCCGCAGTATTATAAAGATCTTTACGAGTTGTGTGTTGTAGGTCGTTTGCCTGAGGGGGTGCCAGCACGCCTCCCATACAGGTTCTGCGCGATCATTGTCCAGCTTGAGCCACTTTTTGGCTGGGAGAAGGTGTTAAAGAAATCCATGGAGTATTTGAGGAGGCTTGCCGGTGGAGCGGAGCCTTCTGAGAGGGAGAGGACTGACGCAGAGGACCGTCTGAAAATGGCAAAGAACTGGGTGGAGTCCTATGCCCCCCCAACCCTGAAATTCAGAATATCGATGGATCTCCCGGCATATAGACCTTGCAATGACATGGAGCGTTCTTTCATTGAGAGGTTGATATCCCTGATAGAGCAAGATTTGCCCGAGGCGGAGCTTCAGAACGAGATCTTCAACTCTGCCAGGTCTTTAGGTCTTGAGGTTGGCAAGGCATTCAGCTTGGTTTATTTGATACTGCTGGGGGCAGAGAGAGGCCCGAGGCTGGCACCATTGCTCACCGCCCTGGATAAGGATTGGCTGACAAGGAGGCTGAGGTCAGTTCTATAGGGTCAATTAAAAATAACTGAATTTAATTTTAATAATAAATAAAATTTATAATTAAAATATAATTTATGATATATTTATTAAAAAGGACGGTTAATTTTGCAGCCTAAGGTCAAATCACTCGAGCACAGACTTCTACAATGCCACATATTATGTTCAGCGCCGCACCGTGGCCCGTTCTCACAAATTATCCATTTTCACGGAGGGGTGTGGAGCTTTATACCAAGTATGGTCTCAACCAGGGAGAAAATTCGCCAGGCACCTTCGACTTCCCTTTCCAAGATTAGGTCGGAGAGCTCCTCCACAGCCGAGAGAGCCTCGCCAGTCTCTAGGTCATCATCCAAGGCAGACATGAATGTCGCGGCAAAATCCTTGGCACACTGCCCCATCTCTTCTTTACCCCTTGATTTGGCTGCGGCCTTGCGCATCTTCTCGTAAAGGACCCGAGCCTCCTCAAGCGACTCTTCCGAGTACTCTATCTTTGTCCGGTAGTTGGAGCGGAGGATCCATGTTCTCAGCACCTCGGCAGGGTATTTTTTCAGAATGTCGCGAATGTATGCCTTACCTCCCGAGGACTTTGACATCTTCTCTCCCTCTATAAGGACAAAGTCATTGTGGACCCAGTACCTCACGAACCTTTTGCCTGTGAGGGCTTTCGCGATCAGGGACTCGCACTCGTGGTGGGGGTATATGAGGTCCTTGCCACCCCAGTGGATGTCCAGCGTCTCTCCCAATGTATCCATGGACATTGCAACACACTCGGTGTGCCAGCCAGGAACGCCTCTACCAAAAGGGCTATCAAAACCTTCGCCTGTAACCCTCCACAGAACAAAATCGAATGGTCCTCTCTTCCCCTGGACCCTTATTTCACCCACTATTGTTTCCTTCAGATCCTTCACCAGCTCGCCGAATCCGCCCGCCGCTTCTACGTCGAAGTAAATGGTGTTGCCAGACCTGTACGCGTAGCCGAGCTCCAAGAGTCGCTCGGTTATTTTTATGATCTTGGGGACGTACTCCGATGCCCTTGTGTATTTCGTGGCGCGCATCACATTCAGGGAGTCCATGTCAAAGAAGTATTCCCTTATGAAGCGTTCTGCCACCTCACGGGGCGAAAGACCCTCCTTCTTTGCTCTTTGGTCGATCTTCTCATCTATGTCAGTGAAGTTCTGGACGTGTGTGACTCTGTATCCGAGTGAGATCAGGTATCTCTTCAGGACGTCAAAGTTTATGTAAGTGCGGGCATGACCTACATGGCAGAGGTCGTAAACAGTTGGGCCGCAAACGTAGGCTTTTACCTCGAATGGATCTTGGGGAATGAAGTCTTCCTTTGAACCTGTCCTGGTGTTGAATATCTTCATCAGATCACCCATACTCTAAGCCTGCGAAGGCCTGCACCTTACTGTAGTCAATTCGGGGCCTATCACCAAGATACATGAGAGTCGCCTTAAATATTATTTCGGCAAATCTCGGGTCTGGGTAAGGGGTGACTGCGGTCGAGCCGACCCCGAGCAAACTCATCGCACTGTAAAGGAAGCCGCTATCATCACAAATGACAGGCCCCACGGAACTCTCCATCGTGCCAGGTCGGATGATGGCAAACCCCTCCCCCTCCTTTGGATACACGACTGAGCCAGATTCTGCAAGGAGCCTGAGGAGGGGCCCTCTCCTGTATCCGAAGCACAGCCTGTCCATTCTCTCTATGGATTCGCTCCACCCGCCTTTTTTCACCGAGCCTTCGAGCCCCCCGAGAAATTTTACAAAGTAGAGATCCCTATCTTTTGCAAAACCGTTCTTCAGGTAGAAGGGCAAAGACTCTTGGGTGGAGAACAGGGCAATAGTCTTTTTCCTGCCAAGCATTCGGATCCCCTCCATCAGCAGAGAACGCCCTACGCCGATCTTTCGCCAGCGCTTTTCAACCAATAGGTTTGAGATCCACCCAATCTCGCCGTAGTCGAACAGGGTGATCATGCCGATTATACCCTCTCGCTCTGCAACGAGGGTCTTTGAGCAACCCGAGCGCTCCATGATCAGGAAGTCTTTGAGTTCGTAGTTCCAGCCCTCTTCTTGCGAGAGGCTTATGAGGCGGTCATAATCTTCTCGATTTGCCATCCTTATCTTCAAAATTCCCAACCTCATCGCACTCGTGGAGGCCGTGCGTGATGAACTTTTTGTCGCCCCTTGCGTGTTTCAGACTGCATGGACCGTAGTCGTCATCCTCGGCGCCGTACCATTTCTCACAATCTTTGCACTTCATACGACTCACTGGTCAACTTGAGAGCCATTCCTCGATGGCTTCTCTCACAAGTTTCTCCTTAGTGCTTCCTCCTCCCTCAGGATCTTTTCCCCTATCAAAACGAGCGGCGTGTTTATGGCGTTGTACATGAGGAGCTCAGCCATGGCGTCCCGGTCCTTGTCAACATCCTTCTCCTCGACAAGCTCGCTGTAGGATAGTCCCTTGCTGGACAGGACCCTTTGAAGAATGAATTTGGCTATAGGGCAGCGGGTGCAGGACGAGCTCTTGTATAGCCTTATCTTTGCTTTTTTATCTGCCTTCTCCTTTTGAGTGCTGCCAAAGACCTCTTGTTCCCTGCCACTCAATTGCATTCACCTGTAGATTCCAGCCCTAAGCGGGTATCTGCTCCTGAAGAGCTTGTCGAGCTCCGCCGAGAGCTTTGCATCAAGCTCTAGCTGGGATTTTGATATCGACCTCAGGTCTGGGTGGGTCAGAAATGGGCCCCCAAGTATCGCCCCAAGATCTTTCTTATCAAGCTCATACGTAGGAACTGGGTCTATCCTAAGGATCTTTTCGAAAACTGCCCAGTCAGTAACCCTTTTTTCGGAGATTGCGGAGATAAGGGCTCTCGAAAGATCATGATCGAGAGGTCTGAAGCCAGAGTCGAACCTCGCGCCAATTGTCTTCCTTAGTGGTTCGACATCTTGGATCTTTACCCCAACTCCAAGACTCTCGTTTGGGTTGATCATCATCAGCTTTATCCTGTACCCCGCCTCTGGTCCGAGTGCGAGGATATTGCCTAGAGGATCGGATACGAATTGCCAACCTTTTGGTCTTTTGTTGTAACCCTCCAGAATTTCCTTAAACGACTCCTCCAAGGCTTTTATCTCCATAGGATCCTCCCTCCAATGATATGGAGGAGGGGATATTAATCTGTTATTGGTGGCGCCCGATATGAAAATTGGGTGGAGGTGGGCTATTGACCACTTTGACAGTCTCCACGGCTGAAGGCGGGAGATTCTTGCTTCTGAGGTGATCATTGATCAGTTTTCATAGCCCTTCTAGGCGCCCACCTCAGCCCGTCCCACCTCAGGAGCAAGGGGTGTGCCACCACCCAGTTAATGCTACCTTTATGGAGGTGGCCTATGTTTAATGGTTGTNTCTCTGCTCGAACCCACCCCGCCCAGTTCGATCCGGAGCCTTATTCGATAGACATCCGGACTACACCAGAAAGTACTAATAAGCATAAGAAAAATAAATCTAGTGGCAATTCATCCCACGGTTAAAACCGTAGGCTTTCTCGCTGAGCTTTGAGGTAAGTTGCCCAATTGGTCGATTAGCACATTTGGGGACACTCAATCCACTGGACTGAGGAGACATTCAGTTTTCCG
>QNVH01000067.1 GCA_004347955.1 Thermoproteota archaeon
GGCTGGAGTGTTATCCTGGCAGAGACCGTGCCTTCATTTCCCTGCTCTATCTTGAATAGCTCTGCATCTATCCTCATTGCCAACCTCTTAACCTTGGGTATTGCCAGCTTTTTATGCCTCTTCTTATAGGACCTGAGCAATGCCACCGCATTCCTGCATAGGGGGTTGATGTGGTGCCTGGCATAATCATAGCGAGAGTAGAACCATTCCCTGAACCTCCTCCTCAATGCTATTGGGCTCGGAAGCCTGCTGTCGTTCTCCTCCGCCATGANATAGGCGTATACGAGTGCCATCCTCAGCGCATCCCTCATGTCCCTGAGATAACTNAGGATCTCATCGCTCGGCTGGTATTCTATGGCTATGGTCCTCTTCTCTCCGTTCGACGCCCACCTGTGGCTCATTCTGATGCTGTTACCTCCTTCACAGCAGCCTGATCTCGGACTCCGGTATCCTCCTCCTTCCAGTGGGGAGCCTGATACATTTAATCCTTCCCTTGCCTGTCCCACACCTGTATGGTGTGAGTTTTAAACCCGAGTATTCTTCCAGCCTCTCTCGGACTGTAGCTGCGTTCCATATGTTTACAATATCAAAACATACATTATAATATATTTTCCATTAACTGTTTATTTCCCTTTATTTAATCATTTTCTCATCGGATTTAGGGAAAACAATGTTGCGTAAAGCGGATGCTCTCTTTGAAGAGCCCATTGATCCCATAATTGAGGCTCTTACACAAAACCGGCCCCAGTTATTTATTTTAAAAACGATATCTATAAAAAGCCGCAAATGCGGCATTTTCAGTGATTGGGGCTGTAGGCTAGCTTGGTCTAGACTGCCAGGCTTGGGCCCTGGTGACCCCGGTTCAAATCCGGGCAGCCCCACCTATCGAACTGAGATGCAGAAAGTTTACAAAATTTTTATAAAAAGTTTAACTTCTTTAAACAGAAATAGTTTTAAGTTTTGATATTCGTCCTTCTCTATCTTTTCCGAGCTTCTCCAAGATCCTCTTTACGTCTGGCAAGAAGCTGAGCTTGTTTGACGCGTCNATGTAGAACTGGGCAGATTTTTCTTCTAGATTGATTGCCTTGTTTAAGCAGTCCCTGAGATCGTTTGACGCCTGAAGATCAACGACGTATTTGTCAGAGTCAAAGCCCGTAATTGTCTCTAGTATCATCTCTGCAACGTTCATCCTCCTGGTCCTCTCTATGAGCTGCTGATTCTTCTTTGAGGCCTCAATAAAAGAAGAGAGGAGGTCCTTTAGGTCTCCCTGGGCGTTTTCTGAGAGTTTCTTATAGAAATTTATAGACTCAGACTCAATTTCGAAGGCAAATTTCAGAATCGCGCCAAAAGTCCCAAGCTCCACTCTAGAACCACCTTGTAATGACGACTTTCTTCTGAGTGAAGAACTCTATGCAGTCCATGCCTTGTGCATGCAGGTCCCCAAAGAACGAGTCCTTCCACCCGGAGAACGGGAAGAACGCTACCGGAGCAGCGATTCCTAGGTTAATGCCGACATTTCCAGCCTCAACTCTGTATATGAACTCCCTAGCCCACTTTCCGTTTTTAGTGAATATCGAGGATGCGTTGCCGTAAGGCAACCTATTAATGAGTTCAATTGCCTCATCCAGCGTGTTTGCTCTCATTATTCCCATCACTGGACCGAAGATCTCTTCCTTAGCAATTGTCATCTCAGGGGTGACTTCATCAAAAATTGTTGGTCCAATAAAGTACCCGTTTGGATACTTCGGTACCTTGATGTTCCTGCCATCGAGTAACAACTTTGCGCCCTCTTCAACGCCCNTATTAATGTAGTACAGAACTTTTTCGTACTGCTCTTTGAATGACAACGGACCCATTTGGACGCCTTCATCTAGCCCGTATCCGACTTTTATCTTGGACGCGGCTTCTACCAATGCCTTCTTCAGCGGCTCGTAGATCTCCCCTACCGCAACAAATATCGATCCTGCAAGGCACCTCTGACCGGTGCAGCCGCAGGCGGATGTTATCAAAGCCGGAATTGTTCCCTTTAGGTCGGCGTCAGGCATTATGACGAGGTAATTCTTTGCCCCTCCTTGGCACTGGGCTCTTTTTCCTGTCTCTGCAGCCTTCTTGTAAACATGGAGCGCCACGGGCGTTGATCCAACAAATGAAACGGCCTTAACGTCTCTATTCTCCAATAAGGCATTCGAGACGTCCCTACTGCCATTGACGAGGTTTATCACNCCAGGCGGAAAACCAACTTCATCGATTAACTCCATTATTCTTTTCATGGTTAGAGGTACTTGGCTTGAGGGTTTGACCACTACAGTGTTTCCACAGGCCACCGCGTANGGCAGGAACCACAAGGGAACCATTGCTGGAAAGTTGTACGGTGCGAGAATGCAACATACCCCAAGCGGTTGCCTCACACAAATCTCATCTATGCCCGGTGCCACATCCTCGGAGTTGTAGCCCATCATGAGTGAGGGTATACCAGCTGCAACCTCNACATTTTCTATTGCGCGTCTTACTTCTCCTCTTGCCTCATCAAGGACTTTTCCATGCTCTTTTACAACAATCTCGGAGATCTCCTCAAAATGGGCTTCAAGTACGTTCCTCAACTCAAAAAGGTATCTAGCCCTTGTTAGTGGAGGGGTGGATCTCCATTCCCAAAATGCCTCCTTGGCAGCCTTCACCGCCTCGTCCACATCCTCCTTTGTAGAAAGTGGCACCCTNGCAAGAACCTCTAAAGTCGCTGGATTAACCACGTCGAGTGTTTTGGTGCCCCTTGACTCGACCCACTCGCCGTTAATATAGTTCTTCAGCACCTCTACCATTTCAACCACCAAATATATGGATTGTGAGCCTCGGTAACTTTACTTTTTGAATAGGTTTTAGTATTTAAAGTTTTGTCACAATATATATACATTATAATGACAAAAACCACTTAATAATTTTTGATGAACGAATGAGGCAAAAAATTAAGAAGCTTTGAATAAAATATCTAATGGAGGTTCGGGTTTGAAAGCAAAAAAATATGGCCGAGAGGTAGCAGTACTGCTTGAGGAGGACGAGGAAGTAATATCTTCATTGGTAGAGGCTTGTTCGTCCGAGGGCATAACCAGTGGGACCATCCTATCCTGTGTGGGGGCCCTAAAAAGTGCCCGACTTATTCTCCGGAAGGGTTTGGAAAAAACGATAACTCAGCATTTAGAGGTAGTTGGAAACGGCAATATCTCCCAGTACAGTGGTAAGCCTTTTGTGCATCTTCATTTGGCAGCAGGGAGCGAAGCTGGCAGTTGGGTTGGGCATTTAATCGAGGGTGTTGTTGATGTCTTCTGCGAGGTGATAATTATGGAGAGTGATATTTCCATGGTTCGAGAGTATGACGAGGCGCTAGTGGAGAGAGGTGTTACTGTACCGTATAAACTAAAATTGGGGGAGAAAAATTGAGCGTCCTTTCGGATGGAGACATAATGAACTACATCGAAAAAGGGCTGCTCAAGATTGAGCCTTTCGCTTTTGATTCTATTTCTCCCTCTGGCTACGACCTCAGGTCTGCAATTTCAGTGGAAATCAGACCAAAATCCGCAGTCCTGATCCACACGGTAGAGANCGTTGAATTGTCCCCTTACATATGCGGGCAGATATTCATCAGATCCTCATTTGCGAGGGAGGGTGTTTTTGGGAGTTTTGCATTTGTCGATCCAGGGTTCAAGGGGCAATTGACGCTTTCCATCTCTAACTTTGGGGATGGNACTATTAGGATAAATGCGGGCGAGAAAGTGGCTCAGATAGTTTTCATGAAACTTCTCAACCCCTCTGTTCACCCTTATGAGGGCAGATACCAAAACAGCAGTGGCGTGGTCAAAAGCAAGAGAGTTTTTTAATCAAATATATAAAAATTAAAATAGCCCCTTGAGGNAAAAGTGATATAAGTGATAGAGAAAGAGATGTTGCCGATTGAGTTCTGAGAGCAGATATGATTCAATAAAGTTGCAGATAAGATCTGTAGAGTTCTTGAGACTTGCCAAGGAGGTATACAGCTACCAAGAACTCATGAAGCTCACTGGAATACCAATAACTGTGTTGAATAGATATGTTAAGGGGCACATTCTTCCCAGCCCTGAGAGGGCAGCATCCATTTTATCAAAGCTAGAGAAGGGTTATGACGTCGCCCGACACATTAAAGAGAAACTGGGCTTTGACAAGGGAGGTTTTCTGGATAATACAAAGATAGTAGGAGACACATTATTACTGAGGTTCATAGCAAATCATGTAGTACAGATGCTCGCAGGGAGGAGAGTTAGCAAAGTCCTCACAGTAGCAGTGGACGGGATCCCATTGGCAGTCCACATAGCGGACGCCTTTGGTGTGCCATTCATGTACGCTAAAAAAGACAAGGAGATTGGGGTCACGAGTTTCATAGAGGAAACCTACACAGTCTCGAGGGCAGGCATACAAGTTTCCCTATATCTGCCCAAGGGCAGTATAGAGAAGAGGGACAGCGTACTGATTACTGATGATGTTGTGAGGTCGGGCGAGCAACTAAAGGCACTTGTGAATATGGTCAAAAAAAGTGGCGCCGAAATCGCAGGGATATTCGTGCTGATTGCCGTAGGTGAAAGGTGGAAGAAAGAAGTGGACGAGTCTTCTGAATATGCAATTCACTCTCTAGTCACTTTACCTGAGCAAGAGTGAAAGGTCGTAGGGCGGATGAGCCACTCCTTTATCGGTGATAATCGCACTCACCAGCTCTCCTGGCGTCATGTCAAATGCAGGGTTTAAGGCTTTTGTACCCTCAGGGGCAATTCTAACGTTATTGATGTATAAGACTTCATTTGGATCCCTTTCCTCGATTATAACACGGTCGGGGGTTATGTTTAGATCGATTGTTGAAACGGGGGCAGCCACATAAAATGGAAGTCCATGTGCCTTAGCCAAGATGGCAAGCCCATATGTGCCAATCTTATTGAAGACGCACCCATCCCTAGTGATCCTATCCGCCCCAACTATCACCTTGTCTATTAGGCGTCTTTGCATCAAGTGTGCCGCCATATTATCTGTTATTAACTTAAACGGGATCCCTTCGGTCTTTAGCTCAAAAGCCGTAAGTCTGGCGCCTTGGAGCAGGGGCCTAGTCTCTGACGCGTACACGAAAATCTCCTTCCCTGATTCGTGTGCAGCTCTTATCACACCAAGCGCGGTCCCATACTCAACACATGCTAGACCCCAGCATTGCAGTGTGTTAGGATCCGATCACCATTCGAGATCAATTCTGCTCCAAATTTACCTATGGCTCTGCATGCCGCCACGTCCTCCTCTGATATCTTGATAGCTTCGTCGACAACCTTCTTGACAATTTGGGAGGGAGAATCGGCGCTGCTCCAAACCGATTTCATGCGCTCTAATGCCCAAAACAAGTTTCTTGCAGTAGGCCTTGTTCTCTGTAGGCGCCGCAATGCTTTATCAAGCTCTTTTTTTATCTCCTCAAGAGACCCGTTGGCTGCCTTCTTTGCTGCCAGGGCAACCCCCATAGCTGCTGCAACACCTATTGCAGGAGCCCCCCTAATTTCCATCCTTTCTATTGCGATTGCGATCCTTTCATAGTCCTCGCATTTTATTAGGACCAGTTGGTGAGGTAGTTTAGTCTGGTCGATTATGTATACGCCGTCCTCTCTCCACTCAATANTTTTCATGATTCACACCCCAACACCTTTGCCATAGCATCCACAAGCGAGTTCACGCCTCTATCCACGGGGCGGGTCAACCTTTTCCCAAACTCAAGAGATTTNGGCTGAACACCTATAAGCATAATCCTGACACCCGGGATTCCTTCCCTCAAGATGCGGAAGAGAATTCGTAAGGATTGCCTGTGGGTAGAGATCGACCCTGCACACATCTCGTCTTCATTTATTACCGCATATGNCCCTGGATCTTTACCCATCTCCACAGCGTCGAAGAAGATAATGTGTGTTGGTTTTAATTTCTTCATTTCGCCCGTGAAGTTCTCAGGGACTGTACCGCAGTCCATAAGGATCGCATTTTTTACTTTTTTACTTTTGAGTCTTGATATGACTGCTAGTCCCGCAGCGTCGTCACCTCTTAGCCTGTTGCCGATGCCCACTAACAAGAGCTTCTCTGCACCATTCAGAAATGCTAATAAGAGGTTTTCAAATGTCATATAGTTAACACATTTTTTAATTATGATTTAAAGGTGTTCATATTGTCTACCCNTCCAAAATTGACGCTAGTTCAGGACAAAGCCATTATATCAGGATCAGAAGCGGAAGCTATCCATCAACAGGGTTTTTTTGGAGAACTGGAAGGAGGGCGTT
>QNVH01000068.1 GCA_004347955.1 Thermoproteota archaeon
GCCAAGGTAGCCTTGGGCACAACTCATATTCCCCCATCTGAAACCGACCATCACCTCATCGAAGATGAGGGGAATATCATTTTCAGCGGTGACCTCTCTCANNGCCTTGAGGTACTCTTTAGTNGGCTCCGCGAAGCCGAGTCCAGTACCAGATATTGGCTCCATCAAGACACACGCAAGATCCTTTGCGTTTTGCTTTATTATCTTCACAGCATTGTCGGGATCGTTCCATGGGATTATAACGAACTTGTCTATGGCGTGGTCAAGCCCCATTGAGTGAGGTACTGGCGTCGGTGCTTCTGGCGGACCTCCGTACTCTGCGGTGCTCGCCAGGGACCAGTCTGATGTCCCGTGGTAGGACCCCTCTGGTTTGCATATCTTGGTGCGCCTCGTGTATCCTTTACAGACTCTCACCGCATAGGTCACAGCCTCTGAGCCTGTGCTGACAAAGCGGATCTTCTTTATNGAGGGAACGTGTTTTAAGATGAGCTTCGCCCATTCCACCATAACGTCGGAGGGCGCACCGTACTGTAAGCCCCTCTCCTTGGCTTCCTCGATGGCATTTATTATTGTTGGATGCCCGTGCCCTAGGAGGATGGGACCGTAACCACAATGAACATCGATGTACTCCCTGTTGTCAACATCCCAAAGCCTTGCACCCTTAGCCTTTTTAAAGTAAAGAGGGAAGGGTTTTCTGAATTGCCCGTAGGCAGACACTCCACCGGGGAGGTACTTGGAAGCCTCCTGCCAAGTTAGATAGGACCCTGGGTGCAGCTGCTTGTANCTCTCCTCAGGGTCGANGGTGGACACTTTGGCTCACTCCTCAGTATCTACCTTCCATGAGGCGGTTCTCTATGTCCCAGATCACCGGAAGAAGCTCTGCTATGGAAGGGATCAGATAGTCAGGCTCCTCTGCCGCCAAGACCTCAAAGGTGTCGTTCCCTGTTGCGTAGAGACCGACGGTCCAAGCCCCAGCGAATTTGCCTTCGCGGATGTCGTATTTTGTGTCTCCGACCTTTACGACCGCAGCAGGCGGGTAAACATTCAAGACTTCCATGTGCTTCATTACCATCCAAGGATAAGGTCTTCCCGCCTTCACGATCTCCGGTGTGGCGGCAAAATCGAATTTTATTCCGTATTCCTTCTCAAGTTTTGTGTTCAATAACTTGGATGCCTCCGCGGTGTAGCCGGTGGTATTGCCGATGAGTTTTCCGTAATCTCTTAGTTTTTGGATCACCTCAACGGCCCCTGGGATCGGTTTGACCAACTCAGGGTGGACGATCACCTCGTTTAAGATCTTCTTGTAGTCCTCAAACATTTCGTCCAAGTCCTTTTCGGTCCAATCCCTGCCGTGGACATTCTTAAACTGGGCTCTTGCCTCGGGCGTCTCCAAGAGTGTGCGAAGGTGGTCTTTCTTGAAAAGACCCATTGGTTTTCTTATTGCGGCCCAGTTCAAGACGACCCCGCGAGATTTCAAGACTTCGTAGAATGGTACCACTGGTGCCTTTACGCCAAGCCCGTCGTCGTCCGGCCAGATGTGCCTCAGATCCTGAGGACCATCGCAGATTGTTCCTGCGGTATCCAATATCACTAATTTTACGGGACCTCTATACTTCCACATTTTTTTCTACCCTACTTGCGATCTCCCCCTTAATTCCGATATAGTTTGATGTTAACATGTTTACATCGTGTGATCTTGATGCCAAGGTCCATAGGGCAGGGAGGAGCTTCCGCTCCAGCCTCCTTATCCGTCGGGAGATCGCAACCTTGGAGACCCCAAATAGGTTCGCCAGCTCGATTGTGTTGATCCGCTTGGGTTCGTCATAGAACCCCTTTTTGATCGCAGTCATTAGGAGCTGCTTTTCCTTTGCGGACAGCTCATTTATTGTGCTGATTATCGAAAGCACATACTCGAAATTCTGGACCAGGTTGAAGAAGACCATTGGGTCCAGTTCAAGAACNTCTATTACCTTCAGGGAGTAATTTTTCATTATCCCGTTCAAAGCCTTGTTCAACTGGCTCTTGGTAGAGAAGATGGCCCTCCAGAACTCCTTACCGTCCAAGGCCAATATCGGTGTAACTAGGTATCCACCGTTCAAAATTATGGGTGCGATTGTTTTAGTCGACATGACGTCTAACCTGATAGACGCAAGGTTCTTGGTCAAATTGACAATTTCAAGCTTTGCGATTTTTGGGTGAGCTTTGAGCCTTTGGATCGATTTTTGGAGTTCTTCCTGCCTTTCTGAGGACACGTGGCTCCAAACATTCTCCGTAGAACCGTTGAACTGGACACATGTGTGAAGCAGCCTAACATCACAATTCATCGTGACGTCTGAAAATGGACAGTGATGAGGTTCCTTCTGGATTGTTACAGAATACATAGAGCCCCCCTAATAGGGTGGATTCAATTTTATTTAATCTTATCTTATTTTTTTAGGTTTACTAGTAAACATCAATGCTAATAAATTGAGCCTATCCCCCTCAATAGTGGGGGAGCTTATGCTCAACATAGATAAATTGAAGGCGGAAGGAGATTTGAGCATCTCACCAAAGAGAAGGGAGTGGTTGGAGGGCCTTCCTCAATACATCAGGAGCATCTTGGATGAGGATTCCAAATACTTCGTCCACCAGTCCCTTTCCACGCCATGCCTTAATGTCGTCAGGAGAGCTTATGGAAGCTACATTGAAGACTACTCCGGCAAGAAATATCTGGATTTCCACGGAAATACAGTACATAATGTCGGTTTCTCGAACCCAAAGGTTATAAAGGCTGTAAAGGAGCAGCTAGAAGATCTCTCGTTCTGCCCAAGGAGGTACACGAACGTTAGGGCTATAGAGCTTGCCAAGAGGCTCGTCGAGGTATCGCCCATTGGTGCAGAGAATTCTAGAGTGCTGTTTGCGCCCGGAGGGGCCGAGGCTATAGAGATGGCTTACGATCTTTCGGTTAGGTCGACGGGGAAGATAAAGACAGTCTCCTGGTGGGATTCATTCCACGGAGCTACCATGGGCGCGAAGAGCGTAGGAGGGGAGGCGATCTTCAGGGCAAAGCTGCCCGTCGTCTCCGGGACAGAACACGTGCCGCCCCCGTATTGCTACAGGTGCCCTTATGGGCACAGAGACGTTGAGGGCTGCAATCTGGTCTGCGCGGAGATGGTAAATTATGTAATAGACAAGAATGCAGGGGATGTCGCGGCTGTTATCGCAGAGCCCATCCGCGGAGCGCATGTTGTCGTCCCGCCCAAGGAGTACTGGAAGATTGTTAAAGAGGGATGCGAGGAGGAGGGCGCGGCGCTCGTGTTCGACGAGATACTGTCAGGTCTGGGAAGGACTGGTAAGATGTTCGCCTGTGAACATTACGATGTTGTGCCGGACATTGTGGCGATAGGGAAGTCGCTGGGCGGAGGAATAATGCCGATTGCCGGAATAATTGCGAAAAAGGAACTTGCCGAAAAAGTTGAGAATTGGTCAATAGGGCACTTCACACACGAGAAGAATCCGGTGTGTGCTGCAGCTGGAATTGCAGTGCTTGACATTATAAGGGAGGAGAGGTTGGTGGAGAGGGCTGACGCCATGGGGAGGTATGCAATGAAAAGAATGGAGGAGATGAAGGAGGAGCACAGGCTTATCGGGGACGTCAGGGGGGTCGGACTATTCCTGGCGATCGAGCTAGTTAGGGATAGGGAAAAGAGAACCAAGGCGTCGGACGAGGCCGAGGAAGTGATGTACAAGTGCTTCAGGGAGGGACTAGCTTTTAAGACCACAGGTGGGAACATTCTGTCGCTGATGCCGCCGCTGACCGTATCCCGTGATGAGATGGATAAGGCGCTTGACATTATTGATGGAGCCATAAGAGAGGTCGAAAATAAGCAGAAATGACCTGACCCGCAATGGAGAANTCAGGAGGTCCAATGGGGAGCATNTATGGAACCTCAAAAAAGGTTCCATGACCACCCCTCCCATTTTTTGTGGCGCAGAAAAAAGGCGAGGATTTTAAACTTTTAATTCATTTCTTGTAGTGTTTTTAGGGAGGATTTTATGCCTGCCGTCGTGGTAAATGAAGGCGGAAGATTGCAGGGATGACGTCNTTGTTGTAGCGGATCCCCTCCAGTTCACAATTTGAGATCGCGGGANCGACGCTCTCATGTTTGGAGCCGTGCGACCTGAGATTTACTTCCTCTTCGATACCGGCGCTGGCGTCCCCAAAGACCACGTCCTTAGTACCTAGGACGAGAAGGTCGCCAATNCCCTCTAGGGGCAGCATGAGTTCTTTGTGTGCCTCCTCCGAGGTGAGGACAGCTTCGACCCCGTCCTGATCGACCAGTACATCTTTTGCCCTTTCGAGACTGCCGTCCCTCAGATATACGTAAACAGCCCCTCCGAGGTTTCTGTGGTGGACGAAGTAATCATCCTTTATTATCGGGATAACTAATGAGTCTATGCCTCGATCTTTCAGAAGTCTTTGCAAATTGACCTTTAGAGATTTCTTGTTCATTCCATGGTCAGACGTTAGGGCAAAGATCGCGTTCATTTCGATCAGTTTTGAGATTTTCTCGTCAATTTTCTCCATGTATGCTTTGGCTTCGTCGGTTTTGGGCGCGTACATGTGGGACACGTAGTCAGTCGTGGATACATAAACGAGGTCGTATCCCCTCTGGATAACGAAGTTAGTAACGTCCAAGAGCCAAAGATTCACCTCAGATGTGTATATTCCAGGAGGCCTCCCGACTTTTTCTATAATCTCGTGAGGTGGTTTTTCAGAGGATATTGTCGCCACATGTGGACTCTCAAAAAGGCGCCTCAACTTGTCCTTTGCAGTTATGAGGATGGGTTTTTTCCCCTCTGTCGTGGCTTTTTCGAGGAGAGTTTTGCATTTTAGGATCGAAGAAGAATTCGTCTGCTTTTCTGTGCCAGTCTTTTTGTCATAATAGTAGTTTCCAACTATCCCGTGGACTTCGGGAAATTCGCCGGTCAAAATAGAAGCATTATTGATATTTGTAACTGTGGGCACCATGGAATAGCAGGTGTATTTATTCATCGAGGAGCTCTTTAGGAACGGCATATTGGCAGCATCTATGTAATCCCAAGNGCANCCGTCTAAGCAAATCACCACAATTGGCTTAATGTCTCCCAAAAAGGTACACCTTGTCGTTAAAGAATTGCAAAATGCTAGGGATCGATAACTTTTAAATTTTTCTGGAGTGAAGGCGCCCCTTTGCCGTTCAGATTATGGGGGGAGCATAACTGAATTTGAACTTTGTTTTTGGCTCTTGAAGATTTTTACTCCTCCCACCAAAGTCGGGAGCTCTTAGATAATGATTCGAAGTCTGGCATACACGCGCCTGATTTGCTCCTTAGTAGACAAAATAACTTTCTATGAAATTGTATGTAAAGGGGGGCTACAAACTGGTTTTAAGCGGCAAAGTGAGGAAACATTATAACAAAATGCGTGCTTTAGTATAGCAAACTTGGAGGAATATCATTGGAGTCCAGTTCCGTGGACATCCTCATAGTTGAAGACGAAAAAGAGCTCGGCGAGTCAATAAAGATGCTNCTGGAGGCGCAAGGGTACAGGGTTGAGATAGCCAGTACAGGAAGGGAAGCAGAGGAGCGAATCCAGAATAAGAAATATGACATTGCCATAATAGATCTTCTTCTCCCAGATATATCCGGAATCGATGTGCTGAAGAGTTTCGATCCAAGGCAGTTCCCTAGGACTAGGAAGATAATACTGACAGGGCATGCCTCCCTCGAGAGTGCGATTCAGGCCCTGAATCTTGGGGCGGACGCATACCTTGTTAAGCCGGTATCCCCTGAGAACATGCTGAAGACGATAAAAGAACAGTTAGAGAAACAGAGCCAGGAGATAGCCATGGTTCAGGAGAAGGTCATGATGCTGGTGGAGAGGACATTAAGGGAGAGACTTAAGAAATTGGAAGACGAAAAGTACATCTGATTGAAATCTCGCTTGACCGCCTTTAACTTTATAGTTCCAGAGAAAAAGCGTTTTTGTCAGAATCCGAAAGGAACATGGTGGACCGGACGGGATTTGAACCCGTGGCCTCCCGCACTCTGGTGCGGTGGCAGCTCCTGGCCCGCATTGCCAAGCGGGCGCTCTGCCAGTCTGAGCTACCGGCCCTAGCCTCTTTTTTT
>QNVH01000069.1 GCA_004347955.1 Thermoproteota archaeon
AAGCTTTACTGCGAGATGTTTATGTTTTGTTTCATAAGAAACATAAACTAAAAATATTACTTTTTTTAATCTCAGTAACACTGAGGCGGTAATCTTGGAAAGTATCCCCGAAATCCTGCCGGATGAGATATACAGAACAATACTGCATGCCGAAAAATTCTATATATTGGATGCGGCTTTAGAACTTGGCTTTTTCGAAAAACTCAAACGCCCAACTTCTTCGCGCGAATTGGCAACATTCATAGGTACCGACCCAAAGTTGACTGAAAAAATGTGCGATTCTTTGGTCGCAATGGGACTTCTGAGGAAAGAGGGCAATTTGTACGTGAATTCGAGTCTCACAGATACATATCTGGTGGAAGGTTCACCATATTGCCAGAAGAACCTTCTCAAAGTGGAGAGATCCATGATAAAAGACAGGTGGACCCAATTCCTCGAGGCCCTCCGTGGCGGGACCGTCAAAGTCGAAAGGAAGTATTCAGTCCGCGAATTCACTTTGGCAATGGCAGAGAGTGCATTGAGAGGGGAACTCCAGAGGACAGTGAAGATCTTGAGCCAACTTGAAGAGATGAAGAGGGCGAGGAAATTCCTCGACCTAGGCGGAGGGCACGGTCTGTATGCGATTGCGTTGGCAAAGGCTTTTCCGAGTCTACACACTTATGTTCTCGAACTCCCTAATGTCATCGAATCAACGACGAAGGAGATTGTGGATCGCTATGGAATGAGTGATAGAGTACATTTAATCCCAGCGGACTTCACAAAAGACGATATAGGAAGCGGCTACGATGTGGTCTTTGCTTCTCATTCGTTGTACGGAAAGAGCGACCAACTCCTAAGCATTCTAAAGAAAATCCATGCGAGTTTAAATAGTGGCGGGATCCTCGTTTCGAATCACTGGTACCTAGACGAAAGTCGAGAAGGCCCGCTCAGAGCCTTGCTGTGGGAGCTCCACCTCGCGAGTTTCTACCACAAAGGCTTTGACCTCTTCACTCTGAAGGAGTTCATCTCACACCTCAACAAGACTAGCTTCCTCGTCGAAGACGTCGTTGAGATGTCGCAGAGTGACAGTCCTTCAAAGCTGGTAATTGCTAGGAGAGTTTGAAAATGTCAACCTTCTCTGTGTATAGGTTCAAGGGTACCGAGTCATTCGACACCCCTGAGGGTGTGATGACTCCGCTCTTCGTGAACGAGCAGATCTCCATTATAAGGCTGAGCCTGCCCTCCAAACTTGCCGTACCGGCTCACTCGCACAGAAACAACATAGTAGCCGTGGTCCTGAGAGGGCGTTTGGAGGTCTTCCAAGGCAACGAAAGAACAGCTCTGGAGGAGGGGGATGTGTTTTTCACCCCTGCTGATGTCGCGTTGGGGATATCGAATCCATCACAAAGCGATGCGGAGATCCTGGCCGTATCCTATCCATCATCCTACAAGAGCGTCGAGACCCTCAAAGAACGACTTAGGTCATTTGCGAGGCGAGGCTGATGCAAAGGCTAGACGATACTATGAAATTAGCGCTCAGAAACAACATATGCTATCTTGCAACCTGCTCAAAGGACGGTGTCCCGAACGTGGTCCCCATGGGGCTAGTTGAGGTTCTCGATGACTCAACCATTGCAGTGGTCGACGTGTTAATGAACAAAACGAGAAAGAACCTGGCGGAAAACGATAACGTGGCACTTGCCGTGACCGATGTAAATAGGCTAGTAGGGTACCAGTTCAAGGGAAAGGCTTCAGTGGTCTCCGCAGGTGAAATAATGGCGTGGGCAGGCGAATTTTCAGAGAGAAAGCATGAAAAAAGGCGGGAGCACCTCATCAGCCGCCTCAGGTCAGAGACCGATCTGGAAAGGATTTCAAAAATAAAAAAAGATGGTTGAAGTTACGCACCAACCGAAGGCAGTAGTCATGATCAGGGTAGGAGATTTACAAAACAATGTAGGAGGCGAGATTGATGAGTTCGAATGAAAAGCATAGATCCAGAAGGGCAATATATTTGGGTTTGACTTTTTTAGCCGTAGCGTTGGTTGCGGTCGCAACCGTTGTGATGTACCACCCGTTCAACCAGCTCACAGGTCAGCAGAAGAGAGAGGCTTACATCATCGTCCAAGACATGGTGGGAAGGACCGTCAACCTATCCAGCAACGTTCAGAGGGTCGTCACCACGCTCCCAGACACCCTCAGGCTCGTGGTGATGCTGAACGCCACTGATTTAGTGGTCGGCGTCACGTCGTACGTCGATATGGGGTATGCCAACAAAATGGAAGACGTCTTGGCCCACCCAGAGCTCCTCAATTCCTCAATCGCAAGGGTCGGGGCAGGTGGAGAGATAGACGTCGAAAAGATAGCCGAGATAAAGCCCGATGTGGTCTTCCTGTACGCGCCCTACTCGTATCTTGCAGATCAGATTGAGCAAAGGGCTAAGGTACCAGTCGTCTGCATAAGCGCCGGGAACAGCCCGCAGGAGTTTTACAAGGGATTGAGACTGGTTGCGAAGATCCTTGGCAGGGAGGCTCAGGCAGAGAACGTAATCGCATATTTCCAGGCCAAGATCCAAGACGCCACTAACAGGATCCCGAAGAACCAAAGCGCCCCGCGGGTTTACCTTGCAGACTGGGCCTACCGATATGGTGTCGGATGGACTACTAGCACGTATTGGCCACTCGAAGTTGCTGGAGGGACCAACGTTGCGAAAGAGGCTGGATTGAATACAACATACTTGAGGTAAGTAAGGAACAGATAATCCAGTGGAATCCAGACATTATATTTATCCATGGATACAAGGGGCGCTCATCAGCAGAGGCGATAATGAACGACCCTGCATTGAAGTCTGTCAAAGCGGTCAAGTATGGGAAGGTCTACGGGGTCTTCGGTCCGTACATAGGTTATGATCCGAAGACCTGGATCATCGACATATACCACATAGGCAAGACGCTCTACCCAGAAAACTTCAGAGACGTAGACGTCATAAAAGTCGGCGAGGATGTTTTCAGATTTGTCTATGGCGACAACGGACCCTCGATCTTCCACCAAGTTCTTGCCAACAGGGGCATCTACCTCTCCCCCGAACTCACACCATAGGCAGTGACGTTCCGTTGACCGACCCCATCGTTACACAGTACAAAAAGCTGTCGCATAGAAGATCTGCACTCATTTCTTTACTCTTTTTTTGCCTAATTTTTGCTTTCACTTTATCGCTCTGCGTGGGCTCTTCATATATCCCTCCTTTAGAGGTGATCGCGAGGCTCCTGAATAATAGGGGGGGCAACCTTGACGCAATCATTTGGGAGATAAGGCTGCCCAGGGCGTTTGTTGCAGTCTTTGCTGGGGCCGGGTTGGCGCTCGCTGGTTCGGCAACACAGGTTTCTGTGAGAAACCCACTAGCATCGCCATTTACGCTCGGAATCTCTTCCGCTGCAGGGTTCGGGGCAGCGCTGGCTATTGTGCTTGGTGCAGGGGGGTTCATACACACTTATCTTGGAGGGATACTCGTCCTTTCGCATTTCCCATTGATAATAAGCTCCTTCTCTTTTTCTTTACTTGCAACACTTATAACGATCTCCCTAGCAAAGCTGAAGGGGGCCGCCCCTGAGACGATAATCCTGACCGGGATAGCGATGTCATTCCTGTTCTCTGCAGCTACGTCCTTTATGCAATATTTTGGGACCACTGAACAGGTCGCATCCATCGTCTTCTGGCTCTTTGGCAGCCTCTCCAAGGCCTCTTGGGATGGTTTCTGGACGATCTTTTTAGTGTTTGTGGCAGCCTCAATTCCGCTCTACAGGTGGAGCTACCGATACAATGCACTCCTTATCGACGACGAGGTCGCGAAGAGTTTGGGAGTGAACCCTGAGACCCTCCGCTTAACGAGTATGATCTTATCGTCGCTCGTTACTGCAACGATCGTCTCTTTTTTGGGCGTNATAGGTTTCGTGTGTCTGGTATCGCCCCACATCACAAGGATGATCATAGGATCCGACAACAAATACCTCTTCCCTGCATCAGCGTTGGTGGGCGCCAACATATTGGTACTTTCTGATGTCGTGTCGAGAACACTCTTGCCGCCGATAATCTTGCCTGTTGGGATCATCACATCTTTCCTTGGCGTCCCGCTGCTGCTCTATCTGATACTGAAGAAAAAAAGGCATTGGTATTAGAGGGGTTTCCATTGGCAGGATTAAGGATCGAAAATCTATCTTTCAGCTATGGCAGAAGAAAGATCCTAGAAAATGTGAGCTTAGAGGCGCCAAAAGGAAAAATTCTTTGCTTATTGGGCCCAAATGGTGTGGGCAAATCAACACTCCTCAAATGCCTTGCAGGGATTATCAGACCCAACAGCGGAAGGATGATCTTGGACGGAAGGGACCTCAAAGAGGTTGGTATCAAGGACCTTTCGAAGTTGGTAGGATACGTACCTCAGAACATAGGACCCGTCTTTTCAACAACAGTTTTTGAAGTGATCCTCACATCGAGACTTCCGTACTTCAACTGGAGTCCAAGCAGAGTAGATATTGAAAAAACAGAGGGGGTCATCAAAAGATTGGGCATGGAGAAGTTGGCATTTCGGTACACAAACGAGATCAGCGGGGGCGAATGGCAGAAGGTAGTCCTGGCGATGGCACTCGTCAAGGAACCGTCTCTGTTACTCTTGGATGAGCCCACAAGTAATCTCGACCTTAAACACCAAGTGGATGTGATGGGAATTATCCGTGAACTCGTCAAAAATAAAAACCTGATTGCTATCATCACGACCCACGACATAAACTTGGCATCTAAGTACGCAGACGTTGTGGCACTGATGAAAAACGGGAGCGTCTACGCAGTGGGCGAGCCGCGGTGTATTTTAAACGAAAAAATAATTCAAGAGGTATATGATGTGAAAGTCGAAGTTATTCGGTGCGCGTCGCTGTTCGTGTCCCCTGTTTAGGTTCTTCTGCTTGTTTTTTATCTCTTAACTATTACTATATGGTCCGGATTGAGCTTCAATCTTGATTTTATAGTATCTTCACATGACCTCCTCTCACGGATCGAGCCACGGGCTCCCGCTTTTCCTCCATTTCGGCTACTCCATCATAGCCTCTGCTGGGAGGGAGTTTTGCGAAAGCTTTTCCCCTTTCAGGTAATGCAATTCCTGTCTCGTCCGTAGGGCTTACCTTCATCGGAAGCTCTCTCAGCCAGCCTGGGCAGAGGCCCAGCCGTCACACCACATCACGTGTCATAGTCCGTACAGAGGAGCTTTAGGGTGGTTTTCCCTACATCTGAATGAGGATTTTGACACTCTCCACAGCTGAAGCCGGGAGATTCTTGCTTCTGGTGTGATCATTGATCGGTTGTTCATAGCCTTTTTAGGCGCCCACCTCAGCCCGTCCCACCTAAGAAGCAATGGGTGTGCCACCACCCAGTTAATGCTACCTTTATGGAGGTAGCCTATATTTGATGGTTGTATCTCTTTGCTCGAACCACCCTGCCCAGTTCGATCCGGAGCCTTATTCGATAGACATCCGGACCACATCCAAAAAAGTACTAATAAGCATAAGAAAAATAAATCTAGTGGCAATTCATCCCACGGTTAAAACCGTGGGCTTTCTCGCCGAATCATGTAACACAGAACGTATAAATCTGAGATTCGCTCATCCATTCATAAACGGTGTTGGACTTCCCGCTCACATCGTTAAAATATATTTAGCAATATTGCCGAACAACTGGTTTGTTTAATCTCAGTCTATTCCGGAAACTCTGCATTAGCTATCAACAATGTCCTTAAAAATAACATCATCCGATAATGTTTAGTAATATAGCAATAAAGTCTCCACAATTAGAAAAAAGGGTTATTGTAAG
>QNVH01000007.1 GCA_004347955.1 Thermoproteota archaeon
GTAAGAAGGGATCATCAATTAGAACAATTGTAGTACAGGAAGCATTACTAAAAAAATCACTGCGGGAGGGACCGTCATTTGACGAGCGACTCATCCAGGCGAGAGTAACTCAGAACTTCTGAGTCCTTGAAGAATATTGATAGCTCTCTCTGCGCATTGTCCAAAGAGTCTGATGCGTGAATTATGTTCATACTCTTTGAGCAGGAAAAATCTCCTCTAACCGTCCCTGGAGGGGCCTCTTTAGAGTCTGTCGGCCCTATTAGCCTGCGAACGACTGAGATGGCACTCTCGCCCTCAATGGCCATAACGACCACAGGGGCAGACCTTATGAAACGAATGAGGTCTTCGTAAAAAGGCTTTCCTTTGTGGACTGAGTACAGAGAGGAGGCCTCTTCCTCTGACATCTTAATCATTCGCATGCCAACTATCTTTAGCCCTTTGCGCTCCAACCTNGATATGACTTCGCCTACAAGTCCACGAAGAACNGCATCAGGTTTTATCATCACAAATGTTCTCTCGATCATTTTGCCGGCACCTTAGACGCCCACTTCAAATGTCTCGCGGCTCTCTTCAATTTCAGTAAATTCTTTCTGCACTTACTCGAGCAGAACCTCAAGATCGTACCGTCATTTTTTACGTACATCAGACCAGTTCCAGNCTCGATCTCTTGATTGCAGAAGGAGCATTTGAATGTTCGGACCATTGTATTTGCCTCCCCTCAATCTTAAGGGAGTGAATTTATAAACTTTTGTGGTTCACCGCGGTATGAGTTTCTTAGCCTCGCGCTCAGTCTCCCTGAGCATGAGGATGTCCCCCACCCTCACGGGACCCTTCACGTTCCTAGTGAGGATGCGCCCTTTGTCTTTGCCCTCTAAAACACGAACCCTGACCTGTATAACTTCTCCAGTGACCCCAGTTCTGCCTACTATTTGTATCACTTCAGCAGGGTATGCCTCACCTGATTCTCCGCTCATATTTTGTCCCCAAAAAAAGGGTTTTATTCGCTGGGCTTCTCAGCCTCAGGTTTCTTCTCAGCCTCAGGTTTCTTCTCAGCCTCAGGTTTCTTCGCAGCTTTCTTTTTGGGCTTCTCCTTAGGCTTTTCTTCTTTAGGTGCCTCTTCTTTTGGCTTCTCCTTTTCCAGAGCCTCCTTTGGTTTGGCTTCGGCTTCTGGAGCGCCCTTAAGTCTGATGGCTGAGACGCGCGATATCACTTCTTCCATCAACGGCTTACCTTTTCCCGGGTCCACAACAGCAACGGCGGAGGTTGAGACGTCGATGCCCGCAGATTGTCCAAGCTTGCTCTTCGAATCAACATAGACGTATGGTATCTTCTTATCATCTGCCAAAAGGGGCAGATGGGCAACGATCTCTGGTGGGTCCACGTCCATTGCTATGACGAGCAACTTTGCCATGCCTCTTTCTACAGCCTTGGTGGACTCGTTGGCTCCTTTCCTTATATTGCCGCCTTCTGCGGCTAGTTTTACACACTCATATGCGCGCTCCATAACTTCTGGAGGCACATCAAACCTTACAAATATTGGTTTGCTAGACATTTTTAATCCCTCAGTTTACTTCATCGTTCATTTGCGATTAAGAGAAAAGGGAGGGTATTTATGAGCTTTTTGGTCAGAATCAACTGAGATAAAGCTAATCGTGGGAGTAGTATCCCACCAAGCCNGAGTCTTCTCGATAGACCTTGACAAATCCAAACCTGTAGAATTGGAATACGCTGGGCAAAGTTTCATTGAGGATTTTTGTGTCGACCAGCCCTTGTGTAACCTTGGCATCGGGCATTATGACAGATAGCTCAGTTCCAGCGTCCTTGGGGAGCCACTGGATTATAGGTGCGCCCAGGGATTTAATTTCTGCTACACTCTCNCTCAAGAAAGCGCATCTTGAGGAGTTTAGGAGTTTAACATTGAATAGGTTCATGAGGCGAAATACTGCGCCCTGTTTAAGCGAGGAAAGGTCTTTTGAGGGGACGATAATTGTGTTCGAAGACGGGCTTACTTTGTGGGCAACATTGCCCCACTCTGGGTGGTCGGGGTGTAATGGTATTTGTGCCACAAATTCCTTAGGCAAGCCCATTATCTGAAGCGGGACTGGGTCTGGAACGAAGATGAGCCGTTTTGTGATGGGATCCAGTAACTTTCTGTTGATGGCTTCCAAATTATCCCAACTGATCATAGCCTCTGAGGGTTTGACGCCTACCTCAAGTATTAGGCGCCTTATCGTCTCAGGCAAAAAGCCCCTCTTCCTGAGGGCGGCAATTGTGCCAAGCCTTGGATCGCTCCAATCCTTGTATATGCCGGACTCTATGCCCTGGCGTATCTTGGACTTGCTGAGGATCGCGCCCTCTATTTTTAGGCGCCCATAGTGTATAGCCTCAGGGTATTCCCATCCCAAGTATTTGTAAAGGTAAAGCTGCCTCTGAGTGTTGACTTCGTGCTCCTTCCCACGGAGGATGTGGGTGATTCCCATTAGGTGGTCATCTATTCCACAGGCAAAGTTGTAGAGGGGCCACACTCTGTACTTTTTACCCTGAAGTGGATGAGGTTTTGTGTCTATGCGCATCGCAGGCCAGTCTCTGATGGCGGGGTTAGGATGGGTCAGGTCAGTCTTTATGCGGAGGACTGCGCCACCTTTTTTTATTGTGCCATCAAGCATCCCCTCCCATCGCTTCATATGGGTCTCCGGAGGGAGATCCCTACAGGGGCAGGGCCTCTTGGCAATGACCATCCCCCGGAACTCTTCCGGGCGGCACGTGCAAACGTACGCACTGCCCATGANGATGAGCTTCTCCGCATATTCATAGTAAATTGGGATGCGCTCGGACTGAATGTACTCCTCGTGCCAGTTCNCCCCAAGCCATCTCAGATCCTCACGTATAACTTCGTAGGCTTCAGGTATGGGAGGCTTCACAGAAGGAGATGTATCCTCGAAACGGAGGATGAAGACCCCGCGGTACATTTTGGCATATTCATCGCTCAGCAAAGCTGCGCGAGTGTTGCCCAAGTGTATTACGGAGTCTGGATTGGGAGCAAACCTCACATGGACCCTGGAGTACTTTTGAACGTTCGGGAGGGGCGGAAGCAAATGTTCCTCTTTCTTCGGCTTTTCCTTNACTATGTGGACGCCCAGAGCCTCCGCCAAAACCCTCTGATCTGCGAGGGGCATTGAGTTTATCTCTGCGACCACATCCTCCGCAACTTTAAAGACNTCAGGAGCCTTCTTTCGCAGGTCTGGGTTCTCAGAGAGAGCTTTTCCAACAACAGCCTTTACGTCAGCCTTTCCATCATATTTCAATGCGTTGAGAAGGGCGTGTTTCTTCAATATAGTACGGAGGTCTTCGCTCATGGCATAACCCCCCTATTTTGTCCTAGAGATTGCATATTTTGCCAACTCGACGAGATCTTGTTTTGCTGGTGAGTCTGGCAGAGGGGAAAGTGCCTTCAGGGCAAGGTCTATGTGAAGGTTCGCCTTGTTAAGGACATAATCGTCTATGCCCTCTTGCCGCATGGCATCTACTAATGCGGCTAGTTCTTCATCGGGGGCATATTTCTTTCCAAGGAGCGAGAGGGTTCTTCCCCTGAGCGGTGAGTTAAGGCATCTGATAACAATTAGAGTCTTCTTGCCCTCTCTTATGTCGTTGCCTATGGGTTTGCCCAAGACCTCCTCTTTTGAGGTCAGCCCTAGGTAGTCGTCAAAGATCTGGAAACCGATCCCCAAGTTACGCCCATAATCGCCCAGGAGCGATACCAGGCCTGGATCTCCTCCGCCTACTGTGGCACCGATCTCTGCGCTTGCCTCGAAGAGGGAGGCGGTTTTTTTGCTGACCATCAGTATATAATCCTCCTCTGATACATCGAGTTTCGATTCGAACTCCATATCCATGCTCTGACCCTCTGAGAGGCTGACGGCAGACTCTGACAGGATCTGGGCCGCCCGCATCAGCCTTTCTGAGTCAACATTGGCGGAGAGGAGAATGTTGAAGGCTTTAGCAAAAAGCAGATCTCCTGCAAGTATTCCCATGGGCACCCCCCACAGTGTGTGAACAGTAGGTACCCCCCTTCTCAGGAGGTCGCCATCCATGATGTCGTCGTGTATGAGGGTGAAGTTGTGGAGCACTTCAATGGCTGCGGCGGCAGGGAGGGCTGATTTGATGTCGCCGCCAGCCAGTTCGCACGATCTTACAACTAGGAAGGCGCGCATCCTCTTACCGCCCTGGCTAGGAAGGTGCAGGGCAGCCTTGTGTAAGTTATCGTTACCATGCAGGGCGGACCTTATAAGCGGGTCGATGAGGGAAGCAACTTGCCTAATTTTTTCTTCTATCAACCCCTCTCACCTCCAGACCTCTCTGTAAAATCCAGTTGAGGAGTTCGCCTTTTATGACGAGCGGAGCAGATTTCAGCTGGTCCAGATTTCGACAGCCCACCAGCATCAGAGTTATTTTGAGCTCCGCGATTATGCGGTTCAGACGTGCAACGATAGCCTCATCACTAGAGAATGCNGGCAGGAGCAGAGGCCGCGCTATGCCTGCTAGATCTGCTCCTAGAGCAATAGACTTTGCTACATGGATGCCGTTCTGGATACCACCGGAAGAGATCACTTTCAACTTTGGCTTGAGTGAGAGGACCTCGCAGAGACTCATGGCGGTTGGGATGCCCCAGTTCCAGAAGGTCTCGGCGACCTCTGATTTCTGGACCTCCNCCCTCTGCTTAGAGTTGTAAAATTCTACAGCAGCCCAGCTTGTACCCCCAGCACCAGCAACATCTATTGCAGACGCCCCAGCCTTCGCAATTTCTTGGGCCACCTCTCTGGAGATCCCGCATCCAATCTCTTTTACAATAAGTGGCTTATCGAGCGACTTAGCTAGGTCTGAGAGAGCCCTGATTACCCCTCTGAATCTGACGTCGCCANCGGGTTGAACAAGTTCCTGGAGCGGGTTGAGATGAATGGCCAAGGCGTCGGCGTCTATCATAGATATTGCCTCTTCTGCGTATTCTTTAGCTTTAGGTGAGAGGAGTTGAGCGGCGCCTATGTTGGCAATGACCAGTAGATCTTTTGAAATTTCGCGAACAACTCCAAAGGTATCTCTTAGACTGTGGTCTTCCAGAGCCGCACGCTGGCTGCCCACGCAGATTCCTATGCCCAGCTTGTCGGCTGCCTTTGCTAGGCGTTCNTTGATCTTTTTCGTCTCGGGATGACCGCCCGTCATTGATGAGATTATAATTGGGGCTGAGATTTTCTTCCCGAAGAGATTTGTAGAAAGGTCAATCTCTTCTAAATTAAGTTCTGGAAGCGCGCAGTGGATTAGTTCTACGTCGTCAAGATGTGTTCCCTTTTTGAACGAGACGTCCAAATCCCTGCATATTAAAATATGGGATAGCTTTCGATCAGATATCAACGCGATCAACTCTCAAAATTTGTCCCTAATACCTCCTTGCCCGATAGGAGCCTAGTAAGTTGACCGGGGCGGGTTATATTAAAGATTATGGCTGACTTCCCACCCTCNAGCAGGTAGGAGGCGATCTCCTTGAGCTTCCCAACCATNCCCCCAGTAACATCCTCCTGTGTTTGCGCTATATGATCCAAAATTCCTCCAATTTCTTTTGCCTTGATCTTGGAGATTGTTGATCCCCCCAGTATGACCCCATCAACATCTGTCCCGAAGGCCAAAACCCTTGCTTGGAAAGTTTTGGCGAGCAGTGACGCTATCCTGTCCCCTGATAGTATCCTGGCGCCTGATGAGGAATCAAGGACCACATCACCACCTACCAAAGGGATGAGACCGCGTTCCAAGGAGAGCTCAAAAGGTTCGTAAAAAGCGTGTAGTAGATCGCCGTCCTTTAAAACGAAGGAGGAAGACGAATTTACCGCAAAGATGGGAAGACCGTGCTGGAGAAGTTGATCAGTTAGGATTTTGGTTAGTGATAACATCACGGAGTGGATCTCGGCGACCCCTTTGACGTCGGTTATCAAACCATCGTAGATGTACTTTCTTGCCACGTGATGTCCGAAGGATCCGCCTCCATAAACCAAAATCAAAGACGGTCTGTTAGACATCTGGGAGAGTTCAAGGGAAATGTTCTTGATGACCTCTAGGTTTGGGGTGAGCGGGTGTTTCTTATTCGTTATGGCGCTTCCGCCGAGTTTTATGACGAACTCAACTTTCGTGAACTTCGTTCACCCCCGTTGTTGTAAAATAAAACTTTTGATACTCGCCCCATGGTGAGGTTTCCCTCTGGGACAATATAAGATCTCCCGTTAGATCCCCAAAAGAGACGATCTTAGCGCCATAGGCCACCTTTATCCGGGAAAGTCTGGCGAGATCTTTTGGTTTGATTAGCCCGATCGCACAGCCAATCGAGGATTCAAGGATCATTAGGTAGCCAAGTTTTCTTGGGTTATTTTCCTTTATCGCCCTGCCGCCCTCGATCACAATATGTCCCATGGTGTGCCATAGTGGCTGAGAAAGATCCGGGAATGCCTCATTAAACCTCCCTATGGCACCTCTCAAGAACCTTCTTCTGGCTTTTGTTCTAAGCAGAACCGAGGCGTCAGGGTTGCCACTCAGTGAAACTAGACCCTCTCCCTTCCTACACACTACAAAGCCCCCAGATAGAGCGGAAAGCGATCTGACCATCGTCATGAGAGACCTTCCGCTAAGCTGCTCAGGAAAGCGGGAGCGTGATCTTCGAGAGATTCTGAGGCAGCGATGTAGAGCGCCGAGGTTAGGGTCAAATAGTCATGACCAGGAGGGGATACTTGGAAAGCGAATGGTTTGCCGATTGAATTCAAATGATTTTCTACCAGCCTTTTAAGGGAAGGAGAGGATAACGGTACATGAGCTACTGACGATTTGCTAAAGTTCACATCAACCTCTGTGAAGAAGTTGATGGTTGAGAATAATACAGGGTTACCAAAGTCTATAAATGATTCTCCTAGGAGTGGTAGTGAAAAAGGAATTCGTAGTGTTATGTTTTCCATGATAGACTTTGTTTGAGAGAAGGGAATTAATCTTTGTGGTGATGTGTTCTGAGCTGGGCACTTTTTTGGCTAAAGAACCATTATGTAGGACCCATAGCCGACAACTTCATCCTTTGAGCCGCATGTATCCCCAGAGGTTGCGTAGCAGAGTTTCCTGCATGCGCTGGCACCAAGCCTTTTCGCGGCTACAATTGTGGTCATCACTGGACCTGGGCCGCACATGCTCACGTTCTCCCTAATAACGNTCTCGCTTAGGGCTTTTGCGTCCATTTTTATTATACATTCGCCAACCAAGGAATCTTTCCTGTAGGCCTCAGAATAGGGGACATAATGGGAGAAGTCTGTGCTGGCNACTATTAGAGAGGACTTTCCTTTGAGGGATTCCGCAAGAGCGTTTCCGAGCTCCAGAGAGGTCATGTAGTCTTGAAGCATCATGCATATAGGAAGGATCTTGAATTCTTTCCGGTTCTGATATATGAACTGAAGGAAAGGAAGCTGAACTTCTATGGAGTGTTCGTACAGGTGGGCCTCTTGGTCTATCTCAACTATGCCCTTATTGGCAAGGTCCTCGGCAAGAGCCGCGTCTACAGGAACCTTCCCTAAAGGAGTGATCCACGTCCCATCTCCCCAAACAGATACGCCAGCACCCATGCCTGTGTGGTTTGGACCTATTATAACTATAACCTCAGGTACCGGCTCTTTTGAGAGTTGGTAGTAGCCATGGGCAGCCACGGGGCCAGAGTAGATGTATCCGGCATGGGGAGAGACAAGCGCCAGTATACGCCTCTCAGTTGACTCTATGCCTGCAGGAAGTGACCTCGGGCCGATCTTGTGGAGAAAACACCAGATCATCTGGTCCCTTATGGCGTCTGCCGAACTCTCATAAAAAGATCCAGCTACTGATGGCCTCCTATCCTTCAACTTCGTATCCTCCGTACTCCTCTTCAGCTACAAGTACTTTAGACTCAAAGTCCTCTATTGTCGCGGGCAACTCTGCGGTGGGTGCCAGCTCGCCACGCTCTCTGAGAACCTGCCTCGTTAGTAGCCAATAAGCCAAAGCCAAGGACTTTCTCCCCTTGTTGTTGATAGGGATTACGAGATCTATCAGCTGAGATCTGTTATCTGTGTCGCAGAACCCCACAACAGGAATGCCAACCTCGGCGGACTCCAAGATGGCTTGCCAGTCGGCTCTTGGGTCTGCTACGACCAAGAGTTCAGGCTCAACATATGTGGGGAGTTTCGGGTTCGTGAATGTTCCAGGTATGAACCTCCCGGTTAGAGCCTTTCCACCTATCAAGGATGCGAATTTCTCCACGGGCTTGAACCCATATTGCCTTGCCGAGACCGCATAGACTTTCTCGCCTTTAAACCTAGCGATAAACTTCGAGGCTATGCGCAACCTCTCGTCAGTCTTCCTAACATCAAGCACATACAGACCATCAGGTCTAACCCTGTAAATAAATGGGCGCATATCATTTGTCTTTACATGAGTCCCTATGTGTATCCCCGCGGCTAGGTAAACTTCAAGGGGGATTAAGAGATCAGCAGTTTCAAGAGAGGACATGGGTGAACACCTATTAACATGGCTTATTTGATTTAGCCTGCTTCTTTATATTTTTTCTTTATGCGCTATGTTATACATTCCCTTCCTCCTTACTGTGAACGTGGAATTGCAGGGCCTCGTCTAGGAGGTCTATATGGGAGAGGAACATTCTCCTGCAACAATACCTCTTGATTCCTAAGGAGTCCAAAACCTCTGCAGGATTCTTACCACTGAGCGTAGCCTTCTTGAATTCCTCCCATTTATCACCTATGACTTTCCCACATGTGAAGCAGCGAACAGGGATTATCAATAATATCACCTGTAAGATTTCTGTTTTCTTCTCCTCGCGCTGTAACCGCCAAACTTCTTCGGTTCGGTTCTCCTTGGATCTTCCACCAGCATGCGCCGGTCATATGCCATGAGTTTGTTGCGTACGGCTTCTCCTCCGAACTCTGCAAGTATGGTGGAGAGCACGACCCTCGCAGCCTCTGCTTGGCCCATAAAACCTCCGCCCTCGGTGTTAATGTTTATGTCTAGTTTAGACAAAAGATCCTGACCCACAACCTCTATAGGTTCGACTATCTTTAATTTTGCCACCTCTGGTTTGTAGAGCTCCAAGGGTATACCATTTATTAGAACTTTGCCACTCCCGCTGTGAGCGACCCCTCTGGCTATCGCAGTCTTTCTCTTGCCGCTTACAACTATAACTTTTTCCGCCATTAAGCACACCATCCTAAACTCTTAGATATTTCCTCAAGCCTGACGTACGGACCACGAAGGTTTTTGACGTGTGCCTCCTCAAATTGTTGGAACTTTGCAGATTTCAATTCGTCGGGGACGCCGATGTACACTTTGAGCCTTTTGAGAGCCTCTTTGCCTGTTGGTGATTTTGGGAGCATGTTTTTGATGGCATAGTGGACCAAACGATCTGGACCTCTTTGCTGCTTCGGACCTACCTTTTCTGGGTTTTTGTAGGTTCTAAGACTCATCCAACGCGCATATTTGCTAAGGGCAGACGCCCTGGTGCCAGAAATCACAATCTTTTCAACATTAACTATGACGACCTTGTCGCCGTTAATCAGGTGCTTCGCTACCTTTGTTGCCATTCTACCCAGTCTCAGGTCTGTTCCGTCCACATAAATGGTCTCTGGCATTGTTTCACCTCAGTATCTTGATATTTCTGCCCCTTGGGTTTAGTTTAACGAGGACGTCCAAAGAGAGAGCTCTGCCACCAGATTGAGCGATCTTAGCCCTCGCCGTTTGGCTGAATGAGAGGGCAGCCACGTCGACCTTCTTAGAGAGGTTCCCAAAGCCAAGTACTTTACCGGCAACGGCTACACAGTCCCCCTCATTTGTAAGTTTATCGATCTTGCTCAAATTGATCGCGATACGTCTCCTTGATGGAATGCAAAGGGCTTCAGATANTGCCTTCCAGATCTCTGCGTTGTGGGATCTGGACGCCTTCCTGAGTATTTTTACTATTCGCCTCGTCCTTGGGTTTGTAGGTAATGTTCGCTTAACCATTTACTGCGCCTCCAATTGAGTTTCTCAAAGACTCGCATTTTTTGATAAGAAAGTCAAAGGCAGATACTAGAAGCTCCTCGTTTGACTTTGATCCCGTGGTCTCAATGGTTAAACGCGAGGTCCTATCATTGTAAGATATCTTTATTGCGGATTTAGGGCAGACCTCCTCGCACACTTTACAAAGCGAACAGTCCCATATTGACCTTACAACGAGCTTCTTTTGATTTTCATTTATCTCTAGGATCTTTCGTGGGCAGCGATCCACGCATATGCCGCACAGGTCGCAATTAGCTTGAATAGTGATAACAGGCTCGTATTTTATGACGCATATTGAGACCGGCTGCCACTTTGCGTGCTCCTTACCTGTGCCTAGTCTTGCGTGGGCTACCAAAGCNATCTTTTGACCGCTATTGAGCTTNACTATAGGTATGTCATTGTTGGCCGGGAATACAGACCCTTCTGCCTTGAGTCTGCCTGAGTAAACCACCTCATTATCCTCTTTTGCTTCGACCTCAAGCGTCAGAACAGACTCACAGAAGTTGCAACCCTTTCCTCCGCAGCTGCAGCGATCTGGAGGATTAAGGGTCTCACCACCTCTCATGGGGATCATGCCAAGCCTGTGAGCCAAAATCTCGTCGTATAGGACGCTTGTGTTCTCGGCCACGTANACCTTCTCTATGGCAGGTATTGGTATCTCCGCCATTATTATGCGCCTTATGGCATTTACAAAAGTGGGCTGAGCTCCCCTAAATATGACGCTCAATTGATCGTTAGTAGGGCCGAGAACCTCGACATCCATATTGATCCCCATAGGTTGTTTTTGAAACATGAAGAAGGGTATTTAAGCTTTAATGGTTAGACCCTTCTCCCCCTCCTGCCTCCAGGCCTCCTTGTTGTNTCGTGGGGGATTGGTGTGACATCCTCTATCCTTCCGATCATCATCCCGGCCCGTGCCAGCGCTCTAATGGCGGCTTGGGCACCTGGNCCAGGAGTTTTGCTCTTGTGACCTCCTGGTGCCCTGACTTTTATGTGAATGCCAGTGATCCCCTTCTCAAGGGCAGCTTGGGCCGCCCTCGTTGCTGCGACCATGGCAGCATAAGGCGATGGCTTTTCCCGGTCTGATTTCACGATCCTTCCACCCGACTGAAACGCTATCGTCTCAGCGCCGGTGAGATCTGTGATGTGGACTATGGTGTTATTGTAAGAACTGTAGATGTTTGCAACGCCCCATTTTATTCCTTTATCTGCTTTAGACATGGCTTATCACACCTTCTTGACCTGTGCCTCCACGGGCACTACCGCCTCGCACTTGATCATTGACTCTTCTTCCTTAGTCACTAAGTAGCCGGGAGCTGATACGCGCCTGTCACCNATATAAACATGGCCATGGACTATGAGTTGCCTAGCTTGGTATGGCGTCTTGGCGAGGTTGAGTTTAACCAGCATTGTCTGGAGGCGCCTCTCAAGAATGTCCTCTATGCTGAGGCCGAGGACGTCGTCCAGAACTGCATTCTCATCCAAAAGTCCTAAGCGTGAGAGTTTTTTAATTAGCTCCCTCTCTTTCTTTATACGCTCGCTTTCCTCAAGACCAAGTATTGACGTTGCTTGTTCTCTGTAGGTCCTCAAAAGTGAATTTGCCACCCAGAGCTCTTTCTTGTTCCTGAGACCATACTTGCCGACTAGAGCTAGCTCTTTTTCGAGGTTCTCTTTCTTCCAAGGGTGCCGTGGTCCTTCCCAACGCCTCCTGCTCTTCTTTGGATCGCCCATATTCACACCTCACTACTCCTTCTTTTGCTGTTGTTGCTGCTGTTGTTGTGCTACAGCCTTTCTTACGACGCCGACCGCAGTGCCGAACCTTCCAGTGGTCCTAGTGCACTGTCCACGAACCTTGAGACCCAAAGAGTGGCGTATCCCCTTCCAACACTTGATCTTTTTCATGTGATCGATATCCATCTTCATTCCAATAACTAGATCTGAGCCCATCAAGTGGAGATCCTTTCCTGTGAAGGGATCGTTCCTCCTGTTGAGCATGTAAGGAGGGAACCTGGCAGGTATTGTGGATAGAGCCTCCTCGATGCGCTTTATATCGCTGTCTTGGAGTTGCCCAACACGCGTTTCAGGATCTACATTACAACTTCTGAGTATGGCGTATGAAATGTTGATCCCAATGCCCCTTATTCTAGCTAGGGCGTACCCTACTTTATCTTCCCCTTTCAGATCTGTGTCAACTATCCTGACGATATGTCTGTATGATGAGCTCAAGATACATCTCCTACTTTAAGGCAAATTAAGAACAAAATAAAAGTATTTAAGAATTTCTTTTGACAGGAACAACAGGCAACGCTGCTAGCAAGGTGCAAAAAAGAATCCCAAGTTTTGCAACATTAATTCTCTTGGTGTTTAGGAAAATTGGGAATGACCAAATTTTTGTTGTGTATAAAGCAAATTTCCCGTTTGTTAATCAAGAGTCTTTTATGACTGCCTGCTCATAACTTTAAATCGGCAGAACGGGTCACCCTTCGCGATGCAAAGGTCTTCTGTAACATTGAAAGCAGTGTTGAAGAGTTCTGCCAAGGTCCCGGCTATCAAACCGCGAATTAGTTGGCTGTAAGGGCGCACTGAAGGGCGCCCATTTTCGCATTCAAACGAGCCGTGCACGTGGATGATGGCTTGTTTTGGAGAGAGCTCTAATACCTCCTCGCGCCCAAAACCTGCCCATTGGAACATCATGCAACTCACTTGTTGATAAATCATTGNAGGGTCTTTAATGCCAATTTTATCCGCAACGTCTCTGTGGAGTTTAGCAAAACCCAAGCCCATATTAAACCCCACATGGTATAGCAGGGCCTCACCCGCTGTGCCGAATAGTTTGCGGATCTCGGTCAGAAGTTGACGATACCCAAGATCCCTAAAAATGATCACTCTGTTCTTGCCAGCCACTATCGAAGAGGATAATGTATCCACTATAAAACCGTCGTTTACAGGTTTGATCACCTCAAGAACTTTGAAGATCCTGGTTTTACCTATTTCTTCTAAAAGTTTTTCCATGTCAATGTTTGCGTCAGTCAAGTCCAAAAATGCTAGGACTGTTAGCTCATCTTCACAACCTTCCACAGGCGAGGAGAGAATTTGGTCCACCATTACATTGTGGTCCTTTAGTAATGAGAATAAAACCAGCAGGCAGGAAACATCTAATTTCATTCTCCCAAANAATCCAAAAAGGGCTCTGCCTGGACGTAATAGAAAACGTCCAATGTCAAAAGCATAATACATGGTTAANNTATGTAAAGCGCCCTATTTAAAACCATTTTTTACTTTTAAACAACAGCTCTACACGTTCGCTTTTATTTTATGCTAAACCATTTTTGAAAAAGCATAAATGGAGAATGACGATTTTTGCATAGATAAATTTTTGGTCATTGCCATAGTTTTAATAATGGCGCCGAGGGGGGGATTTGAACCCCCGAGACCCTTGCGAGTCACAGGCTGACTAGGGATCCTCTCCAGGCTTGAGCCGGCCCAACGTCTGCTCCCTACCAGACTAGGAGACCTCGGCCTACTTTTATTAAATGTTGGGTCGAGTTTATGTGACTAGAATGTTACTCATAAGTTTTGCTGGTTTGTCGCGTTAAGGAGTTTTTGGTTGATTTGTTGTTTTAATAGAGAGGAAAACTTTGTAGCCGCTCTTCCTCGATATGAGTGCCACGTTGTTGAATACCTCCCTCATCTTCTGGGGGATGGCATTGGTCCCCTTTCTTAGGACGAGGACTAGAGAGCCGCCCTCTTTGAGGAAAGCTTTTGCTCCTTCAATCATGGGGAAGATGGTCTTATAGCCCGCTGCCAAAGGAGGGTTTGAGAATATAATGTCGAATTTTTTGCCCTCCAATTGAGAGTAAAGGTCGCTTCGGAGTGCTGTTGCGTTGTATACCTGGTTTATTTCTATATTCTCGCGGGCTAGTTTTACGGCTAGAGGGTTTATGTCTACCATTGTCACCTTGAGTTTTGGTCTTGATTTTGCGATGGCAATGCCCAAAGCTCCGTAACCGCACCCCATGTCAAGAACCTCGCCTTCGTCAGGGAGTGAGANGCTCTCGAGGAGTACGAGAGTGCCCAGATCAACGTGATCCTTTGAGAATACCCCGCTGCCACTCACCAAAGAGATTGTGTGACCNTTGAAGTCGAAGCGTAAATTGTATTTTTTTGGTTTTTTGGTATTTGGCTTAGTGAAGTAATGGGAGGAGAGAGGCTCATTTTTATACATTAGGATCACCACTTCTTCGGGTATGTGCCAGGCTCCATTACAACCCTCCTAGTTTTCACAACAATCCCATGGTCAGATTTTAAGATCTCCTCACTGGACATTTCGGCAACACCCAACGCGACAAGCTCTCCCTTCAAGGTCATAATGCATACAGTGTCCCNAGGTCTTATGTTTTTATCTAATTTCAATACACCTGGGGAGGCGAGATCAGCTCCATGGCAGAGGGCGTCCACGGCTGAGTCCCTAACATAAACTTTTGGCATACCTATCAATGCATCTTCTATTGGTGTGACTACGCGGCGGAGTAGGGACTCATCGCCAGAACCCTTCCATAGAGTTATGGCGTCAAGGAGCGAGTGAAGGGTCACACAACCGCTATCTTCTTTAAATGGACCTGCCCGAGTCCTCCTCAACTCCCTCATGTGGGCTCCGCACCCAATGACTTCGCCGATGTCGTGGCAGAGTTTTCTAATGTAAGTGCCAGCCTCGCAATCGACCCTCATTAAAACAAACTTACCTGCCCTTTCAAGTATTTTTATGGAGTTTATTGTTCTGACCCTCAGGGCTCTCTTTACCGATGACCTAACGGGGGGGAGTTGGTATATGGGCCCCACAAATTCCTTAACAACCTGGTGAAGCCGATCATCGTCGACATCCCCATGAAGCTCCATTAGGGCTATGTACTCTTTACCAGACTTCATAATAAATGAGATTATCCTGGTGGATCTGCCAAGTGTTATTGGTAGAACGCCCGTCACCTTTGGGTCCAGCGTGCCCCCGTGTCCAGCCCTTGAGATCGAGAGGAGGCGCTTAACCCAAGCGACTACCTCATGGCTACTTGGACCTGGCGGCTTGTCGAGGTTTATCACGCCTGTCTCCAAATATTCTTTAAGAGGGCGGGATCTAGGAACCCATCCGTACCTTGGATCTGTGGGCTCTTCCCCTTTGATGAGCATGTTTGAGTTTTCCAAAAATAACACCATGCGCCTTGGTAGTATTTAATTATTTCAAATATTGAGTATTGAGACCCTTATTCTTTACTGGAGGTTTTAAGGTATAGATCAATAATCTCTTTAAGCAGAAGTACCACAGAGTCTTTGTCCCACTTTGAAGTGTTTATGACAAAGTCGTAGACCGATAGGTCGTTTATGTCTATGTTGTAAAGAGATCTGTACCTTTGTCTCTCACTCTCCTCCCTCATACGGGTGCGGACCTCGGCAACATCAACGGATATACCCTCACGCATGGCGATCCTCTTCACTCTCTCCTCGAAGGGGGCAGTCAGATAAAACCTGAGTGTGTTGGGAAACGACTTGGAAAAGAATGATACCAAACGACCTTCTATAATCTGCCCACCCTTGCTAGCAATCTCTGAGGTTCGGCGATCCAGTTCCTGGTCTATTGTGGGGTCTCTCTCTGCCAACCTTGAAAACTCCTCCACTGAGAGGCCACGCTCTGAGGCCATCTTCCTGAAAATTGACCCCACTGAGTGGCATGGTATCCCATATAATTCAGCCAGTTTTGAGGCGCAGTGCGATTTACCAGACCCAGCAGGCCCGCTTATGGTGATTAGTAGGTTATCCAAAGACCTCAAAGAGAGCACCACACACAATTTGTCCTCAAAAATAAAATAAGGATTTCAGTCTGATGCTGAGGGCAGGTTGAACACTCTTTGGATCAGGGCGGAGAAGCTGAAGGAAGTTATAATATACCATGTCCAAAAGGTGAATTTGGTCCCAATCACGGGAAGGTCGATCGGGGAGATGGCCACCGTGATCTGGCTGTACCCGAATACCCCATTAAAAAGGTAGAAGAAAATGGTGAAGGGGATCATGATGAAGAAGATGGGCTTGAACTGCTCTCGCATCATCTCGGCTTGTGCACGCTTTATGGTAGCCTCCTTTTTCTTAAGTTTATCTATCTGCTTCTGATCTTTGGAGCGCAAGGCCTTTGTGTACGCGCTCTGCCACTCCCTCACCTCCACCATCCTTCGCCTCATTTGTTCTACATCCGTTACTGCACGAGTGACCGCTGATGAGATTAAGGCCATCCCAACGGATATAATTAGGATGGTAAGTGCAGAGAACGGGAAGTCCTTGGCAGGACCCAAAATCGCGGACAGGGAGGCCACAAGTGAAATATAAAGGTCTGAGAGAAATTCCAAGGCCATACTATTGCCTCCTAAAAAGTGAGGCTATGACACGACCTGCCGTCTCGTGTTCTCCCTCTCTGTTCTCTACTATTAAAACGGTGCAACCTGTGAGTATTGCCAAGGATGCAGCCCCTGCCCTGCCCATAAGTTGGTGCTCCTCTATCTTTTGGGGCGAGTCCTCTTCCCTATTTCTGATCCCAGCATCCTTCCTTCGACGTCTCGATATGGACTCTGGATCGGCCTCTAGAAGGACTATGGCGTCAGGCATGAGTGATTCGGCGATCCAAATCGGTATTCCAGGCATATAGCCATCAATGGTCCTTATGAACATGTGGGTATCCAGCAGAACATTATTCTTCTCTGAAATTGATCTTATCCTGTTGGCGGCGTTGAGCTGTAAAGAGATCTGATGGTTTATTGAGAGCCTGCGCATCTCGTCCCTATCCTTGACAAGACCATTAGCAATGGCCTCCTCAAACATTATATCCCCGTAGTTGATGTGCATCACATCAATTCTGCTTTCTTTGCAGAAAGATATTGTGGAATTAAGGACGGTCGTCTTGCCGACACCAGGTATGCCAGTCACTATTACTAATTTTCCCTCTCTAGAGGCCCTCTTTGCCATTTTTAACCCTACTCCTGACCCAGAAATCTCCCGAGACCAGGATATGTCTCCGAGAGCTGTTCCTTTGCAAGTATTTGGTAGTACTGGTAAATAATACCTACGGACAAGAGTATACCTATGCCGCTACCTATTGCACCTAGCATATCGGCGATGCCAGCAAGCAGACCGATTCCTATACCGCTTATTATGGTAAGAGATGGGATATATCTTTGGAGGATCTGTTCGATAATGCCCGGAGATCTTCTGAAACCAGGGATCTGAAGACCTGCCTTCACGAGCTGTTCTGCCTGTGCCTTGGCGCTCATACCTGAGACCTCGACCCAGACCTTAGCAAATATCACTGAGAATGTCACGAGGATCAAAGTGTAAAGGATGGCGTGTATTGGATCACGAATTACATTTGTTAGACTCCTTGGAGAATAGATGTAATACAAGAAGCAGCCCGGTAAGAGTTCCCGAGTAGTGGATGTGGAATTGAACATCACGAACCAGTTTAGCCATGGATTGTTATTCGCCATATTGAGATTCTGCCAGAGGATTTGACCAAATAGGTAAAAGTTTGCGAAGAGTGCCGAGGCCAGGATAATGGGTATGTTAGAGACGTACATGAACTTGAGTGGGATCTTAGCACGCATCCCACCGTACTTGGCGTAGGCCACAGGTATCTCTATCTTCATGCCTTCAAGATAGACCGCCAGCAAGAAGACTATGATCATGGCAATAAAACCAGTCATGTCAGGGTACGGGTACCTTGAGAAAGCGGACAGAATGTTTTCACCTTTAAGTATCGTCTGGAAGAAAGCAACTATAGCGCCAAGTGACTTACCATCCGCGATTGGGCCGAACGGGGAGAAACTGAGCCAGATCACCTGCTGTGAGACGCCCGCGAGGATGAAGAGGCTCACCCCGCTTCCCAGTCCCCAACCTTTCTGGATCATCTCGTCAAGGAGTAAAACCAGAATACCCACACACACGAGTTGGAGAACGATGAAAACCGAAATCAAAGTGTCTGGCTTCCCATAATTTCCGCCTATGAGAAATGCTGTGCCCTCAAAAGCGGTCATAAGTATCGCAAGCAACTTCTGGGTGCCTGTGAATAGCCCCCGGTCGCGAGGCTTTGTCATATCCACATTTAGTATTTTAGAACCGGCAAGGATTTGCATTATGAGCCCAGCAGTGACGATGGGACCTATCCCGAGATCCATCAGGGAGCCTTTCTTCGAGGCAAATATCACTCTATAGAAGAAGAGTTGTTCGTAGCCGGTCTGGTAGATCGGTACGCCAAAGAGAGGGATCTCGCACATGACTAGGTATATTCCGAGTGCCAGCCCAGTCCAGAATACCTTTTCCTTGAAGCTCACTTTCCGCTGGGGCTTTGGAACCTCCGGGACGTATTTCATTATTGGTTCCATGAGATCAAGGAAACGAGCCATGATTACCGCTACCTCATCCTGCTACGATGACTTCCCCACCAGCTTCAGCGATCTTTTTCTTTGCTATCTCTGAGGCATGATTAGTCTTTACCACGACTGAAAAGTCTATCTTCCCACTTCCAAGTAGCCGGTCGTAGCCCAAGGCGCTCAAGTCCAAAACGGCCCTACCTTTGTCGTCCTTTTCAAGTATTTTGCCTTGAACCAGTGTGGCCAATGATCCCACATTTATTGATCTGACAGGCTTTGACACAGCAAGTGGCCTCACAAACCCGTACTTTCCAAAGTGGTCCTTTCCATACTTCACCGTCCAGCTCCACTTGTGTTTGTGAAGCCCTGCGTTACCAAATCCACCCCGGGTTCCAGACTTTCTATGCTGTCCAACCTGACCCCAGCCATAAAGTCTAGAGCCCCGTTGCCGCCTGACTTTACGATCCCTTCGAACTACCATTTGTAAACACCACTGAGATTAGCGATAATCAGAAAGACTTTCACTAATATATTTTTAGTTTTTGTTCCCTTCACTTTTTATATCATCTTTGATAGGAGTTGGTTTATTGCCTCGCCCCTATAGCCCAGTTCGCCACCCTCATTTACATGCTTAGTTATAGGACCCTTGAAGCCCCCACTTGGAGGTGTGAGCCGGAAGGTTTTCTTTATTGGTGGGGGGACCTTCCCATCGGCAATGATCTTCTCTGCCAGTTCTTCGAAGCTATTGAACCCAATTTTTTTGAGGGATTCTTCGGTGATCCTTTTATTGCCCTCTAATCGCCCCCTCTTTTGAAGGAGTGCTATGAGGCTCTCTTTGTTTATCTCCCCCCAGGTTATGTAATCTGATGCCTTCTTAAGCATGCCAACCATGGAGGGGGTGTCAGGAATAAGCGAGGCGTTGTGTTTTTTTGGGACGTTCAAGCGGTTTAGTACGTCCAGCATCTCCGGGGAGACACCCGTTAACCCTCTGATTCGAATCGCTAGGAATAGCTTCATCATTACCACCATTATTTCTTAAATCTGTAGGTGTTCCTCAGGGCGTCATAAACAGCCCCTGCAAAGTTCATGGTAGTTCTTGTCTCGCCCCTGGAAACGACCCAAGCGTCCTTGATCCCTGCAAATGTCAGCAAGGTTTTGGCAGCTGCACCGCCAACTAGGCCAACCCCTTTTGGCGCAGGGATGAGTGTTACGGTGACGCTGCCGCTCTTACCTGTGACGACGAAGGGAAGGCTGTGGGGGTTCCCGCAGGGGCATTTCCAATGCCCGCAGCCCCTCCTGACGGGGGTTATGTTGAGCTTAGCATTGGCTATGGCTTTGTCTATCGCGAATCTCATCTGCTTTGATTTGCCGATTCCTATGCCAACGTAACCGTCAAAGTTTCCGATTACGACCCCGATCTTGAATTTTGTGATCTCGCCGGCGTCCGTCTGCTTTTGGACTATCCCAACGTCAAGGACTTCGTGCTTTATGTCAGGAAGTAAAGCGTCAATAATCTCTGGCTCCTTAATCGGTATGTTCTGTTCAAAGACTTCCTTGATACTGGTGATCTTTCCTTCCAAGACAAGTTTACCGAGAGTGGTTCTCGGAACCCATTGTGACTGTTGATATGCCATCTCATTTCACCTTCTTTGAAATAGCCTCCTTAACCGTTTCGAAGTGCTGGACTATACTCTCTGGCTGGAGGCCGACGCTGATGTACTTGGAGAATTGGGACTGGTATTTTGCGGGGTTCTCCCTTTGCAGCAATTCTGCAAATTTGGCAATGTGCTCTCCCTTAATGCGCTCATCAGTGGGGAGTATTTCATCGCTATGCGGAATCTGCATTCCAGCGTCTAGCGCTCCTTTGAGGGCAGCAAAGAGGCGGCTGCCCTTCGTGATGGGGTAACCATTTAGATCTAAAACTGCGGTCTCAAACCCTTTACTCAACGCGCGCTTGCCCAATAGGAAACCTACAAGGTAAGCGGCAGGGAGGTTGCCAGTACCACCCTTCCAGCCAAATTCCTTCAGTTCAATGGTTGTAGCGCTTGCCAACACTCTATCCCCTTCAACCCTCGCCTCCACGAGCTGGGCGGACAGGTGCTTGAGGGACTTTCTTACCACGAGCCTAGGCTTCCTGCTGGAGACGAGGCGCTTCCTGAGGTTGTAGTCAGTCCGCCCCTCACGTCTCCTCCGGAATGCCACCCTATAAGTAGGTCCTTTTGCCAATTTTTTACCTCCTCGCCAAGTTATGTTCTTCTATGTAAGTCTTGAGTTGCCTCTTGTCGTGAAAAGCTCCACCTTTAGCCTTAATATAGAGCATCCTGTAAACCGATGGGGTGATTATTCGCCTCTTCCTGAGAAGACGGAGGAACTCCCTCATAGACCGTATCCTGTCAGTCCAATCATCATTCTCGACAGGGCCCTTTCTACTNCCATAACCTTTCCTGAGGCCCTTTCTCTTTTGCCGGCGGATGCGCCTGTATCTGCCACGGCTTACCCCCATTTCAGGAGTGGCTTTTATGGCGCCTTCTTTGATCAATGCGCGAATGTCGTCCCTTGTGATAGCCATGCTAATGTCTTCAAAACGTTCCGGGTCCATCCAAACCCTGCTTTCACCAACCTTCAAGACTTTTGCTGCTATCCTGCGCTGAATCCTAAGGCTCATTCTGATCCCTCCAACTCCTTCTCTTCTCTTTCAGCAGACCATCCCTCTTCTTTTCTCTCCATCGCCTCTTTCTCAGCCCCTTCTGGCTCTTGAGGGCGCTCTTCTTCTGGCGCTTTTCCTTTGGTTTCTTTTTCTTTCACTTCTTCTGAAGGCGCCTCCCGTTTTTCTAATAAAACCTTCTCGGAGGGGCGAATGTTTACTACAGTTACCCCTAAGGTTTTTGATTTTTCGAGGATCTCGAGCCTCTTCCTTTTTCCCACAGTGGATGCTATTCTGATGACGTCTGTCGAGGGGTTTATTTTGTTCAGATCCTCAATGTTGTAAACCAAGATCTCGCGTTTCCCAGAGGGGTGAAGCCCCCTCGCCAATACAGGACTCCTGTACCCGGATTCGACGATAGCAGCCCTCCCTTTCTTCTTTAGGCGCATCTTTGACCTGATACCTGTACAGCTCCGCCACTTTTCTCCAAGGCGCGGGAACCTATTAGCTTCTTGTCTGATGAAGTCTGGTCTCCTCTGGGAGATCTTCTCTCTGATCTTTAAAGCCCTAGAGAGTTTGTCTGAGCCGGACATTTTACTTACCTCCTCTCCACAAGATAGATACCATCCTGGAAGACTCGGGGATCCATCTTCTTGACGTGGGTTGCCAAGTGTATGTTGGCAGCGGTCTGACCTACTTCCTCTTTATCCATACCTTCGAGAATAATCTCGTCCCCGCTGACCGTTATCTTCACATCGCCAACTATTTTGGCTACCCGTTTAGATCGTTCTCCCATAAAGTTCTCTATGTGGACCTCTCTCCCTGCCACCTTGACAGTGATTGGAAAGTGAGCATAAACCACCTTCATAGTGTAGTGATGACCCTCGGTAACTCCCTTGAACATATTCTTTATGTGGGAGGCTATTGTTCCTAGGATTGCCTTGGAACGCTTTCCCTTGCCAGAGGCAGTCAGCACTATGGAATCCTCAGTCCTTGTGAACTTGAGTCCAGAGTGTGCGAAGTCTTTTGAGATGGTGCCTTTTGGACCAGACACGGTAACTGATGATCCCTGCAGTGAGACGCTAACCCCTTCTGGAATCTTTAAAGACAATGATGAGTTTGTCATCGCCATCACCCTAGTAGACGTAGGCCAGTAGGCGACCACCAATTTTGTTAGAAATCGCTTCCCTGTGGGTTAAGATCCCCTTTGGGGTGGTCAATATGAGGATCCCGATGTCCTTTGCAGGGAGGTATTGGTAGACGTAATTGTCAATCTCTTTATATGAGACTGAAAAGTAGGGCTTTATTACGCCGCATTTGTTCACCCTGCCGAGCAGCTGAATCCTCAATTTTCCTAAACGACCATCGTCAATAAACTCGAACTCCCCGATATAACCATGCCTCTGGAGGACGCGAAGTACGTTTGCTACGAGCTTTGGAGCGGGAGTGACTATACACTCGCTTCTGCCCCGCTCCTCGCTATTCATGATATTTATCAGAACGTTAGCCAGCGGATCCTGCACCCACATGGTCATGCACCTACATGTACTTCTTGAACCCTAAGGTTTCTGCGGCCTCCCTGAAACATTGGCGGCAGATGTTGAGACCATATCTCCTTATGAGGGTGCTCCCTTTTGATCCGCAGCGCTTGCAGGCTCGGCTACCCTTGCCAAACTTCCTTTCCTTTGGTTTCCGGATTTTTCCCATATTTAGGCCTCCCTCTCAACTTTAATGCCAAACCGCTCAGTCATGAATGCGATTGCTTCCTCCTTCGTTACGCGGTGATTCCGACCAATTTTTGACGGTCGGTAGCGTCTCCTCGAGACCCTGTAACCTGGTCTTTCCAAAACNATGCAGACGTTCATGCCAAATATTCCAAGCGATGGATCGTATTTCGTTCCGGGCAAGTTTATGTGCTCAGGTATTCCAAAAGATATGTTGCCATAATCGTCAAAAGAGGACTCCTTTAATTGGTTCTTTCTGGAGTCAAAAGCTCTTCTGAGAAAGTCCTCGATTTTCTCTCCCCTAAGCGTAACTAAGCAGCCGATGTTTTCTCCCCTTCTTACGCCAAAATCCCTTATAGTTTTCTTNGCTCGCCTTGGGCAAGGTTTTGCNCCGGTTATGGACTCAAGGACGGTCATGGCCTTCTCTAGACGCTCTCCTCCCTCTCCTACCCCTATGTTCACAACTACCTTTCCGATCCTTATTGATCGCATGGGGTTCGATTGGCCAACTCCTGTGGCCTTAGCACCCTCGGACATATTTACGACACTACTCCACTAATGTTTATGATTGGGCTTCCCTTACCTATTGGGAATAAGTACTTAAGNGTAACGGTGCTTTCAACNCCCTCTATTCTTACCTTGACCAATTGGTCTTTGCTTCTAGTAGCCGGAGACTCTACTACTTCCCCATATTTGCCTATGTTGCTGCCACCTATTACGCATACAAAAGCCCCAGGTTCGAGAGGGATGTGATCGGTGATCTCGCCCTCAGGTATTGTAAGCTTCACTGTGTCATATAGCTTATATCCAACTTGGATGTTAAACGGGTCGTCGACCTTTATGCTATATGATCTCCCGTCGTGGAAGTTCAGCTGAACCCTCCCACCCTTGAGTATCCGCTTCCCTGCCACCCTTACTAACTTAAAGGTGGCCTCCTCTGGGGATATTTTCACCAAAGATAGCTTCTTTACGGGGTGGGGGAGGACTCTGTAATACTCATTGGANGGACGGAGATGCAACACATCCATTAGCCCCAACGGATATTTATAGTCAGTCCTAACTTTGCCATCCACCATTACTTTCCTTTCAGAGAGTATCTTCTTTGCTTCCCCGATGGTCGTTGCATAATTTAGGACGTCNCTCAACACTATCCCTAATGGGATGGAGTANTTCAGGGGGTGTGGACCTGGCGAAGGACGAACAGCAAATTCCCTCTCCTTTATTCTGATAGGCCAGAAACGGGGTGCAGGGTAAGTCTTCAAGTGTCGCTTCAAGAGGATTCCCTCCGCTTGAGTCTTGATTCAAAGATCTCTTTCCGTTTCTTGTCGGAGAGATCAAGTTTTGTGATGATGACTTTTGAAGGCTTAATTGGGGCCGGCTTGGTCGTCCCATCGGTCTTCTTTATGGTCACGCCCTCAACAGTTATGCGCATTTTTGAGAGGTCAATTGATGAGACCTTCCCCTCATGCCCTTTATAGTCACCCCTCACTATAAGCACAGTGTCTCCCTTACGAAGGGCAGCTGTTCTAGTTCCGTAGCGTTCTCTTAGCTCATCTGAGAGAGGAGCACGCATATTTTTTCTCCTCAAATGGAGTGAGACAGGTTTCCTTTGGACTTTAGGTTTAATGCTGGCCACATGTATCACCTCAAATTACCATTGATGCCAGACCTGCGACTTTCGGCCATCGCTCGGCGGCTTCCTTTGCCACAGGTCCTCTTATCTCGGTACCCTTACACTCACCATCCTCTGTAACAATCACAGCCGCATTATCTTCAAATTGAATCCACGTCCCGTCTAGCCTTCTGAANGGCTTCCTTTGTCTTATTATAACGGCGTGAAATATCTGGCGGCGAACTTCTGGTGTGCCTTCCTTAACAGAGACTATGACTTTGTCTCCAACTGAGGCTGATGAGAGGCGGCGGATCCTGCTCTTAATCTTAGGAACCCCAATAAGCTGGACAACCTTGGCTCCGCTGTTATCTGCGCACTTCAATAAGGCACCCATGGGCAAACCAGGGCTTATTCCTGGTCTGTAGGTTATACCACCGCCGAGACCCTTCCCTCTCTTTGCCATCTCATTCACCACCAGACTTTTCAACTACTACAAAGCCCACTGTCTTGCTGAGGGGGCGGCACTCAGCTATCTTGACAACATCCCCCTTGGCTGCGCCCACACATGGAGGGTTGTGAGCGTGGATTTTTGACCTCCGTTTTGCGTATCTCTTGTATTTGGGGTAATAGTANAGGTAATCGACTTGGACGACGACTGTTTTGTGCATCCTGTCACTAACAACTCGACCTGTTAGGGTCTTCCCTCTAATGGATAAGCTCCCATGGAATGGGCAGTTCTTGTCGGAACATTGGGCAGACTTTGTCTCCTTTAACGTCTGTGACATTTACTTCTTCCTCCTTTGAATGCGTTTTAAACGTTCAGCAGGGTGATAGGCGATCTTAGTTCCGTCTACACTCACCGGTTGAGGTATGTAGAAAGTGAATAGAGAGTTTCTTTTACTGACTTTCTTACAGCCCCTGCTGGTGAAGAGAACAAGCATATTCTTTGTCTCGTCAACAACCATCCCTTCCAGGCCTATTTGGGTAGGGTCTGAGGAAAACNCTACCTTAGCTGGAAGGCCCACGAGGTCATGATAAATTAGGTTTGAAGGGTTAACATTCATTCACTTTTCTCCTCCGATTCCTCTTTTTCGTAGATGTTACTTGCTTTGGGTTCAGCAGGCTCGGCTCTGGTTTTTGGAACTTCCTTCTCTGCCTCTTTGGTCAACCCCTTTGTAACTTTGGCTGAGGGCTCTTCCCGCGGCTCAGNCCTCTTCAACCCGAGTTCCTCCTCTCGGTTGACCGTGAGAAACTGGGCTATTGTCTTTCTGAGCAGCCTTATTCTCGAGGGATTTTCTAGCGAGCCACCCATAGCCTGCATTGCCTTCATTTTGGAGAGCTCGGCCCTTAGTTCCGAGAGCTTCTTACTCCGCTCCTCCTTGCTCATCTTTCTGATTTCCTGGATCCTAAANATTGCCAATCCGATCACCCGGCTGCCTGCTGTGGAACTTCAACAATAGAGATGTCGTCGACGGTCTTGACCGGCAGATATATGCTAACTTGGATCCCGAAGACGCCAGGCTTCAGGAGAACGCTCGTTACAGCCCTGTCAACGGCATATTTTCTTGGCTCTCCGGCCTTCAATATTGCTCCAGATCTGAACTTTTCATACCTGGACCGCTCTGTTGAGAGCTTGCCCCGAATTACTATTTCGGCGCCGCGTGCGCCCGCNTCCATGATCTGCCTCAACGCAACGAATGCGGCCCTCCTGAAATGTATGCCCCTTTCCAAGGCAGAGGCCACTCTGCTTGCCATTATTCTGGCGTTTAATTCAGGGTTCTGGACAGGGACGACCGCTATCTGGGGGTTTTCGAGACCATATTTAGTTTCTATCACGTGTGCCAGTTCCCTTATGGTAGCTCCCTGTCGACCTATAACCATTCCAGGTCTCTCGGCGTATATCACAACNCTGTTCCCAAGGGGAGTCTTTTGAAATTCTACGCCAGCATAACCCGCTCTCTTGAGCTCNTTCCTGAGATAATTGTCAATTATCATATTTTTGGAAGATTTGTTGATAAAGAATTTTGCTATACTCATGCGCCTACCTCCTCAACTACAATTTCTATGTGGGTCAGGGGATGGAAGAAAGGAGTGGCTCTGCCGAAAGCACGTGGTATGTAGTTTCTGATCTTCATGGCAGCCTGTGCGCATGCATGACGGATGCGCAGGCTTTCTATGTCAAGACCTTTATTTTCGGCATTTGCCTTTGCATTTTCTAACACTTTGAGGATCTCAGAGCAAGCCTTAACTGGATATCTGCCCGAGGGGATTCCAAATCTGTTTGCTACCTCAGAGTGATGTGGGACGTTGCTCTTGAACCTACGGTAGGGGACGGCCTCCTTCTTCTCGATTACACGCTTCAAATATTCTATAGCCTCATCGAGGCGCATGTGCCTTATAGCATTGCATATCTCTCTGGCCTCCTTTGGGGAAATGCGAAGGTCCCTCCCACTAGCCCTAGCCATTTTGTCAGGATCATACTCCAAGGTTGAATATCCCCATTCGGGCATTATACCACTTCCAATTTATCATGATAGGTCGAATCGCAAGTTTAAAACTTGGGAGGGATATAAAAAGTTTTTTACA
>QNVH01000070.1 GCA_004347955.1 Thermoproteota archaeon
GAGAAGAGGAGGAGTATATTCGCCGGGATGATACTCTCCAGCTACCCTTCAACGATGGCTGGGCAGATGTTAGGAAACATGATCTTCTTGGTTCTGTTCAATCCCGCCCCTGCGTTCTTCATGACGGTCCTCCCAATCACCATTTTCGAGAGGGTGGTGATAACAATAGTGGCGGCTATCGTGGGCGTCCCGCTGGTGCTGGCTGTGAGGGCATATTTCAGCGAGGGGCGGTAAAGGGTTGACTAGAACATTCTTCGCCAAATCATAGTAACTTTCAATGCGTATGTGGCCAGATGTGACTAATAGAGAAAGGAGAATGAAAAATGGCAATTTGAGGTTCTCTATGGTATTTTTGGCTTTAGTTATACCCGCCGGTCTTGCGACATGGTTATCCGGGGCTAGAGCGAGGCTTGGGAACATCTACACACAAAGAGCAGACATAATGAATGTAGAGGAGGAAGACGAATTAGAGCATGTGGACAAAGACCTAAATGTTGCAGTCTTGGAGACAAGGCTAACGCCGATTGGAAGACCCCTTACCTGAAAATCTCACCGCCGCGAAACTGGGACGCGGGAAGCCATAAGGCTTCTCCCATAACTTATTGTGAATTTTTACAATTTTTCATATATTATCATAGCCAGATTTTCAATCCTACCCCCTTACGCAAGGCAATCTGGTATGCCCTGAGTGAAGCCGCCGCATCCTCGAGTGCAAGCCCAACGGATTTGAAGACTGTCACATCATCTTCGCCTAGCCTTCCCTCTTTTTCCCCTGCAACAACCTCCCCAAGTTCGGCTTTTATGTGGCTCTCGGTTATCACTCCTTCTCTTATTGGGATTATTACATCCCCCGCCTCCTCCAGGCAGGACTCCCGCGAGTCCACAATTAGCCTGCACCTCCTTATGGTTTCGCTGTCGAGCTCCCTCGAGNCNGGGGTGTGAGACCCTATGCCATTTATGTGTGTGCCTGGGCTGANCCACTCACCACTGAACACAGGGTTCTTCGACGTGGTCGCTGTGACCACTATGTCCGCCCCGTCCAGGACGTCGCGCGGGCTCTCCGCCATTATCACATCAATGCCAAGCTCTTTTGAAATGCTCACAGAGAAGGACCTGGCTGCTTGAGGATTTATGTCATAAACCTTAACCAAGCTCAAACTGCGAACACAGTTTATAGCCTCCACCTGGGTCCGGGCTTGCACGCCTGCGCCAAAAATTCCCAGAACCCGGGAGTCTCTCCTNGCGAGATACTTGGTTGCCACGCCTGTTGTGGCGCCTGTCCTTATTGCGGTCAGCGTTCCGCCCTCCATTATCGCGAGCAATGTGCCCTCCTTTGGGTCATTGAGGAGAAGGGTCCCCTGGACTGTCGGGAGACCTTTAACGGGGTTGTTTCTGTGTACCGAGACCTCCTTGATGGTAAGGGCCTCGACGCCGCCAATATAGGCAGGCATGTACAGAAATAGCCCTTGGTGCTCCTCCAGGCTGATGGACACTCGGCGGGGAGACTTGGCGTCCTTGTAATGCTTGAAGCCTTCCTCCACCGCGCTTATCGCCTCCTTCATTGGGAGGCACTCTCTGAGTTCATCCCTATTGAGAACTAAGACCACGGGCAACACCAATTATCATTTGTGGGTTCTGCTGAAAAGCTTTTTATTTCCAAAACATTTATAACATTTAATCTTCAGGTTTTCTGACGCTGGGAAAAAGAAATNAGGTTCCGCGTTTTTGACCTTTGATTCTCCACCCTCCGCCATATATTTTCAGCTCAGCCTTTAATCCCGTACGCGCCTGTTATAGGGTCTTGGAAGGTCGGCAGGTGTGGGGTGTAGAAGGTGAAAGCTACAAAGACCGTTGCCAACATCAGGAGAGCGAATATTGAGATCGGTGTGAAGACCTTTGGAGCTCTTTCCAGACCATCATCCTACAGCTCATAAGTTGCCCTATCATCACTGCCAAGACGAAGATCATTATATCTATGGCTTGCCCGCNTGACGATTTTCGAATTTTATGCAGAAACAGCAGACAGATTCATCTATTGATGATGAGTTCTGTTGGGGCAAATTTTTAAAGTCACCTCGGAGGATTATCATGTGGAGAAAGCCCTTCGTGATGTAAAGCCTCAAAAGAGAGGCGGAGAAGGTTATAGTCTTGAGAAGAGGCTTTATAATCCCTGCATCGCTCCTGACGTTACTTGTAGCCATAGCCCCATTAATTCATTTATCGGTCTCGAGCGAGAGTGTGACTGTAAGGTTACAGCCAATAACGATATTTGACATAAACAGGGAGTACATTTATGCGGATTACAGAGGGTCCGCAGACATCATAATGGCTGTTGCGAAGTCTGACCCTGGCATATTGGTGGAGGGGGCTAAGCAGGTTGGCGATACCACAGTTGGCTACGCGAAGATATATATAGTGAACGTAACTTCAAAGTCATACCTTTGCACACTTGCCATGGTATCATCGCAACCATTCACAGTGAATATATCGCTCAGGAGCGGGGACCTTCCAGCATCCCAGGCTCAGTCAGTCTCGGTGCCCGCGAATATCACGACCCAGATAGAGATCCCAATTGTTTACGGGAGCTACCAGCAGCCGATCCAGTTCACATCGCCAATTGGGTATTTCCCCGCATTTCCGCTCTGGTCGGTAATAGCCTATGCCGCTTTGATACCCATGTTCCTGATAACAGCCTACCTGGACAAAGGCTCATTGAAATCGCTAAGGAAGCGCTGGAGCGCCTTCGACACATTTGCCCTCACTGTGAGGTACCTGTTTTACTCATCACTTGTAATATTCATCCTGGTGACTTTAGGGCTGGTCTTTGAGTTTGTGATGGTTAGATTCTATTCCTGGGTGATCCAGCTGCACGTGGGAGACTGGCTCCTCTCATGTGCCCTGCTCTCCCTGCTGGGTCTGATTTACGGCATAGGTAAATGGAGGGGTATCTTTGACAATATCGATGAGGAAGATTGAGGAAGAGGAGTCTTACTGGTGGGTACGGAGACCGTACCTTAGGAAGTTGCTGGCGCTTCCCCTCTACCTAGCCAACAGGGAGTACAGGCGGTGGAGGAACGCAAAGCTCAACCCGAGGAAGATCTCCAAGAAACTCGCGGAGCTCGAGAAGAAGTTCCCCAAGAAAAGGGAGGACATAGTGGGGAGGGACAAAGAGTACGAGCTCATCATGAGTGCTGTGGGGTACCATGTGATCAGGGACCACTCGCTCACCACGGTCTTCAAGGGGGCGCCGCCTCCAAAGTTCTTCCTGCTCAAGGGGACTACTGGTTCAGGTAAGTCCCTACTGGCAGAGGTGTGTCTGAGGGACGCCATAGAGTATGGGCTCAGCAAGGGTGTCAACGTCCAGCCCATAGTGGTCATGGGGAACGACATATTCAACCCGCTCTACGGGCAGTCTGTGCTGAACATGTCTTACATATTCAGGAGGGCTAAGGATGTCCCGAGCATCATATTCTTCGATGAGTTCCAGTCCATAGGTCTGCGCGTTGAGCGGTCCATGTACAGCACGGACAGGGAGGACATGAGGGTCCAGGACGCCTTCATAGAGCACATAAACAGGATACTGAACACCTCCCAGCGGACCATAGTCATCGCAGCAACAAACAAGTTCGAGGGGATTCGGGAGGATATAAGGAGGAGGGCGCACATACTCGACCTGGACCTTAACATAACCAGGGAGATGCTCCTCGCCGTGCTGAACGCCGAGCTCCAGAAGTTCGGCTGGACCCACCTCTCCGCTAAGGAGGTCCTCACCGTTCTTGAGAGGGCCGTGAGCACCTACAGGCAGACCCAGCTCACACCATTCGACATAATAGACGCATGCAACAAGGTGAGGAGCAGAAAGATAGAGCCCCTCAGGGAGAGGTTTTTCAGGAGGGTGACCGGCAAAAGGTTCACCCCCGAGGAGATAAAGTACCTGGTCACGATAGAGGACTTCAAGATAGCAGCCAGGGAGCTTAGGGGTTACACTGAGCAGGAGAAGAGCGACGAGGTGATGTCCTCTGTCCTGAAGATAAAGCCAGCGGTCAGCTACAAGGACATAGGCGGGCTCTTCGGAATAAAGGAGAAGCTTTTCAAGATAATCTCTCTGAGCCTCTCGACCGAGCTTGCCAGCAAGCTAAGCTGGGTACCGCCGAAGGGCTTTCTCCTCTGGGGCGAGCCCGGGTGCGGAAAGACATACCTATCGAAAGCCATAGCAAAGGAGAACGACGCAGCCTTCTTCTACATACCAGCGGCTCAGCTGCTCATAAATGCCAAGTGGGTGGGCGAGCCTGAGAAGAACATCCGCGACCTGTTCGGGCTTGCCAGGAGGTACGCCCCAAGCATAATATTCTTCGACGAGTTCGACGTGATAGCCGGGAAGAGGAAGGGCGACCCTGTCAGTGACAGGCTGACCGCCCAGATCCTCACCGAACTCGACGGCTTGCAGCCGCTGGAGAACGTCATAGTGATAGCCGCCACAAACCGACTTGAGATGATAGACGAGGCGATAATTAACAGGTTCGAGCCCTACGTCATAGAGATACCCCTGCCAAGGACCGACGCCGAGAGGCTCGACGTCTTGAGGGTCCACATGAGGCACTACACCGCCCACCTCCACCCGGAGGTCAGCCCTGAGAGGGTGCTGGCGATACTGAAGAAGTACAGGGCTGTCTCCCCGAGGGTCGTAGCCGAGATCATCAAGGAGGCGAACAGGCTCAGGTCTCAGGAGGTTAACGTTGCGCTCGAGATCGCGAGGGCGCAGACCCCTGAGAGGCTGGCTGAGATAAACAACCTCTACAAGGAGGACATTGAAAGGCTGAAGACCGTCCTGGGGACGGAGGACATGTCAGCAATAAAGGGGGTCAGCCCTGAGAACTACAAGATAAGGATCTACCACTTCGAGAAGGCAGCCGAGCAGCTCGAGGGCGAGATGGAGAGGGAGGTCATGGATGCGCAGGAGAGCATGGTCTACGAGAGGCTTGACCCAGGGGTCTCGCTCGGGCTCGCCACCGACCCCCAGGGCAGGAGGGGGCTCATCCTGATAGTGGAGTGCGTATCGAAGCCCAAAGGTACAGGTAAGGTGACCGTGACAGGCGCCGCAAAGGCTGCGTTTGTGGGCGCGGTGACCCCTGTGGAGGACGTGAGCGTGCTGGAGAGCGCCACGAACATAGTCGAGTTCGTGAAGAGGTACGTGTACGAGAAGGTGGGCGTGGACATATCCAGCTACGACTTCACGTTCCAGGTCATAAGCCCGCTGGAGGGGGTCGCGGGGATGGGCGTCAGCGGACCGAGCCTCGGGCTAGCCNTGAGCGTGGCAGCCATCTCAGAGCTGGCGGGGATAGAGGGCAGGCCGGACGTTGTGATGAGCGGCAAGGGGGACATAAAGGGGAACGTTGGACCTGTTGGGGGGATGGGGTGGCGCGGNTCAGGGAAGATAATCGCGGCTGTCCAGACAAGGAGGATCAAGCTGAAGAAGTTTGTCCTGCCGAGGTGGAACTACGAACACTCCCCCGACGAGATGGCGATCCTGAAGGAGGAGGGCATAGAGGTGGTGCCGGTAGAGAGGCAGGTTGAGGCTTGGCTGAACATCTTCTCCATGACAGAGGAGGAGCTCATTGCAAAGTTGGCTTCCAACCTGGGGGAGCTCATCGGCGTCGAGGTGAAGCCGAAGATAGACATACTCTGAGTCCAGCGATTTTGGTTGAATTTGTGCCTGAGTTGAGTTGGTGCCACTCACTCAATCCGGATTTTGCTCTTTTTTAACTAGCAGACTCAATAACTTGGCGTGCG
>QNVH01000071.1 GCA_004347955.1 Thermoproteota archaeon
TCCCCTTCTGACATACGTATCATCCTATGAATGATATGAAAATATTCAAATATAAATTAATGGTGAAGTTGGCGGCGTGATCTGTAATGCAGATCATCAAGAGGACTAAGAGCATTTGTCCCGAATGTATGCAGGTCTTGGATGCCGAGATATACGAGGAGGGCGGCGCCGTTTACATAGGGAAGACTTGCCCCTCCCACGGCAGGTTTGATGATGTTTACTGGAGCGACTATGAACTATTCAAGAAGGTTGAAAGTTACGAGTGCATAGGTGAGGGGGTCAAGAACCCCAGAACCCAGACTGTTAAGGGTTGCCCCTACGACTGCGGGATATGCCCCGCGCACAAGTCCCACACAGTCCTTTCCATAATAGATGTAACCAACAGGTGCAACCTCAGGTGCCCCATATGTTTCGCCAATGCCGCCACAGCCGGCTACCTTTACGAACCAACCCAGGACGAGATCCGCTCTATGCTTAAGAACCTAAGGTCGAACCAGCCAGTCGCCCCAAACTCCATTCAGTTCTCCGGCGGCGAGCCCACAGTGAGGGATGACCTCCCGGAGCTCGTAGCCATGGCAAAGGAACTTGGCTTCCACCACATCGAGGTAAACACCAATGGCATTAGGATCGCCAAGGACACAGACTACCTCAAGAGGCTCATGGACGCAGGGCTCAGCACCCTTTACCTTCAGTTCGACGGCATGAAGCCAGGACCTTACATAGCCGCCAGGGGNTTGGACCTCTTCGAGACAAAGCTCAAGGTGATAGAGAACTGCAGGTCTGTTGGCTTGGACAGTGTGGTCCTNGTCCCAACAGTAGTGAAAGGGGTGAATGACGACCAGATAGGCGCAATAATAAGGTTTGCCTCGAGGAACAGCGACGTGGTCAGGGGNGTGAACTTCCAACCTGTCTCTATGGCAGGCAGGATCGACAAGAAAAAATTGAGGGAGATGCGAATAACGATACCCGACGTTCTCAGACTAGCAGAGGAGCAGACAAACGGAGAGATCAAGGTCAGCGACTTCTACCCGATCCCGGTCGTTCTGCCAATCTCGAGGGCCGTCGGCGCNCTCAAAGGCAGGAGGTACCAAGAGTTTACCAACCACCAGCACTGTGGAATGGCAACAATGATCATCCCCGAGGGTGAAAAGATCGTCCCTATAACACGCTACGCCAATGTCGAGAGGTTCATGTCCGCCCTCAATAAGGTTTACGAAGACGCCTCGAGGGGCTCAACGCTCAGGGCAAAGATGAGGCTCTTGGGCGCCACCAGGCACGTCAAGCTCTCCCTCCTGGGGGACNTGGTCTCGTCCGTGCTACTGCACGGTGATTATGATACTTTGGGGCAGTTCATGCGCAAGGTCGTACTCATAGGGTGCATGCACTTCATGGACCCCTACAATTTTGATCTAGATCGCGTGAGTAGGTGTACCATTCACTACGCATTCCCCGACGGAAAAATCATACCATTCTGCACGATGAACTCCATCCACAGGCCCGTCCTGGAGCGAGCCCACAGCACCCCAATGCAGAGTTCTACATAGGCGAACATGATCACAGCACTTGCTCAAACTTTCCTATTTTTAGTCTCTCTACCATCGAATTGGGGTGCCCGACAGAATTTTCTCGCTGGGGACCTAGACTCCTCCAAGACTCCTGCAAAAACCAAAACCTTTTTATTTAAATCCCCATCTCTTGCCTTCTGGTGTATGGTATGGGCGGCGGAAAAAAGTCGAAGCCAAAACCTGCTAAAGAGCTTGAGTCTGGCAAGAAAGAAGCCCCAAAGAAGGAGATCACAAAGGCATCTACAACGATTTTGGTTGATCCAAAGGTAATGGATCAGATCAAGAAAGACGTTATCAAGATGAAGTTTGTAACACCCTACCAGATATACTCCAAGTACAACCTGAAATACAGCATCTCCAAGGATATACTCGAAACCCTCTCAAAGCAGGGTCTGCTTAAGCCGATCAAGAGTGGTCGCCGCCTCGACATCTATGTGCCCGCCGCATAGTGGGGCTGCCTAATGGGTCTGATTGACAGGGTCTTGGTGGTTGTCTCTTTTCAGAGCGCAGAGTGCAAAGTAGAACTATTACGTGTCCTAGCGCCCAGGACGGTTGAAGCCCTTGTTGGGGCTATACCTTTCAGCTCAAAAGCATTCCTCTGGAAGGAGGAGGTCTACTTTGAGACCCCTGTCACCATTGGTCCGGAGAAGCCCCGTTCCACTGTCCAGGCAGGCGATGTCGCTTACTGGCCACCTGGGAAGGCCTTCTGCATCTTCTACGGAAAGTCACAGCCATATAGCCCCGTCAATGTGATCGGAAGGGTCGTCACTGACCTCGAGCCCTTAAAAAAGGTAAGGCAGGGAGAATGGGTCAAGGTTTCCCTCTTGTGACCCCGCCACCGCCAAATTTGCGGCAACTCAGATCTCCACGAACTCCGGCTTCTCCTTCAGGTTTATTATCGGGACAGCTATCCACCCAGGTTTAACGCCCTCAGCGAATGATATCTCCTCCCTCTCATCCATCTTAACCAGAACGTACCTGCCGTTGTATGCCCTGTCCGTCACATGGTAGTAAAACAAAGGCAGACCGTATTTATCATAATAATTGTTGTAAACCCCTAGAACCCCATAGTAATGCTTCTCATTGTGCTTGAAATGCACTAGGTAGATGGGCTGCCCCATGGAAACTGTAGAAGCGACAAGCCTCGCAAGATCTTTAATATCCTCAACCTCCAACTTCTTTGAGGCTTCCAAGATAACCCCCTCTAACTCCTCTCCTCTTGGTATTTCTCTCTTACCTGTCTAATTACCTCTTCCATTACCTCCCTCAGGGTCTTGCCCTCATTCACCGCTATCCTCTTCAGATCATCAAACTCCGGCTTGACCCTTGATGCCGCCCTGCTCCTCTTAACCTTAATTTTGTATTCCGACCTCCCAATCTTCACCGTTTCCTCTGAGAACTCCCGGTCCGCCTTGACCCTCTCGCACTCGAGCACCTTGACGCCCAGCGTCCCGGTCTCCTTCATCATCACTCTTACCGCCTCGTCCTTCATCTCCGGCCTCACAACTACCCTGACTGTGAACCCTGGTCTTGACTTCTTCATGAATATCGGCACAAAAGAGACATCCTCCGCCAAACCCTTCAATCTCTCCCATAGCCATCCAAGGACCTCCCCGCTCACATCATCCAAGTTGCTCTCCAAAACACATACCTTGTCCGAAAAGTTGCCATCCTCTCCTATTATCATCCGAGTTATGTTTGGCACATCCAACTTCAGGGTACCAACCCCGATGCCAACCCCGCTGACACGGAATGCTGGTGGCGCCGCCTTCCCGCGCGTGAGGGCTGCCAGTCAGCGCTGCCCCTGTAGGTGTGGTGTACTCGTGATTCTCGGGAGAAAGCAAAATTGGCAAGCCTGCCCTTCTCACTATCTGGAGTGTGGCGGGCGCAGGGATTGGCAAGATTCCGTGCCCGCCCTTCATGTGACCCGCCCCCACCCTTAATGGCGTGGTGAAGAACTCCGCATCCTCCAGTCCCTGCCCTTCAAGTGCTATCAGAGTGCCCACTATGTCAACAACGGTGTCCACCTCCCCCAGCTCGTGGAGCTTGCCACCCCCATGGACCTCCTTCTCTGCTTCCGTGATAAACTCCGCTGCCATGGTTGCGGTGCCCAAACCCCAGCGACCCAGACCCGCCCTCGAGGAGGCTGATCTAACCGCCTCAACAAGATCGCCCTCATACCTCTTCCCCTGAAGACTATGGGTCACCCTCAGACCCCTGAGGCCGTTCTCCTCTGCGTCTTCAAAGGAGAATGCCCCCTCCCCGACAATTGAATTGATCGCCTTCTCTACTTTGAGCCTCAGTTCGCTCCCACCCGCATGCACCGCCGCCGCGAGCAATTTGTCTCCAGAAACCCCTGCTGTCGCACAATCTATTATCACTACCTTCAAATATTAGCACCACACTTCATTTTTGTGATTGCTGATATAACATTTATTGATTGGTGTGGACTTTGGATCTCCGCGAAATACTCTACCAACTGAAGAGTGGCAAGATCGATGTGGAGGAAGCCACAAGCAGGATCCGCCTACTTGCCCTGAAGGAGATGGAGGGTGCATGCATCGACGTCTCCAGAAATTTAAGAAAAGGCGTCCCCGAAGTCATATTTGGGGAGGGAAAATCTGACGATACGCTCATAGGGGCTGCCAATGCACTTCTCCAGGATGACGGTGTGGTCATCGTTACAAGGGTGACGCCCGCTCAAGCCGAACTTCTCATAAAAAACTTCTCTGGAAAAGCCAAAACTACCCACTACGAGAGGGGCCGGGTCGTCTCCATAAGGCGGGACGAAGCACCACCATTGAAGGACCCCCCGGTTGCAATAATAACAGCAGGAAGTTCTGACATCCCTGTCGCCGAGGAAGCCCTCGCAGTAGTCAATGAGATGGGTTTTAAGACTATAACTTTCTACGATGTGGGTATAGCGGGACTCCACAGGATCTTCCCAGTAGTCAAAAAATGCATTGAGGAGCATGTGAAGGTAGCAATTGTGGTGGCTGGCATGGAGGGCGCACTGCCCTCGGTCTTCAGCACTCTCTTCCCAGGAGTTGTCATTGGTGTCCCGTCTTCTGTTGGGTATGGCCATGGTGGGCGCGGGGAGGGTGCTCTGACGACAATGCTCCAGTCTTGTAGCCCGGGTCTTGTTGTCGTTAACATAGACAACGGTGTTGGGGCTGCGATCGCTGCCGTTCTAATCTCCCGGCTCAAATCCGAGGATTTTTGAAGCAAAAGTTTTAATTATGACGCCGTCATAATTAAAAATAGCCAGGGTGGCCGAGCGGTTTAGGCGGCGGGCTGCAGACCCGCTACACTGGGGTTCGAATCCTCACCCTGGCTTTAATGGAGGCTGCATCCATGAGCTCTTTCCCTGAGCCGATGAAAATTATGATTTTCAATGATCATTACTATTTATTCGATTTTCAGAGGTAATTACGTTGCGGATGCTCTCCATGCATTGTGAAAGTTTTAATTATGTTACGACGATCCCAACGAGACTTGCAGAACCCGTTGATGAAAGATGTAAAAAATGCCAAGTGAGAGATGCTATGGTTGTATTTGTTACTGTCGAACGTATGGATGAATGTGCTATTCATGAGGTTGCATATAGGAGCTGTGCAGAAATCTTGAGTATGATGAATCACATTGGAAAGAAGGTTATAGTTCTCTTTCCTTTTTCCCATCTTTCAAACGACCTCGCAGACCCCAAATTTGCGAATAAAGTTTTAGATGAAATACAGAAATGTTTAAATGGATTGGGTTACACCGTCTACAAGGCTCCTTTTGGATGGGAGAAAAAATTCTCCCTGACCTGTAAGGGGCATCCACTGGCACAAGCTTTAAGAGTGATCAATCCTTCGAATAAAAGGGGGTCAGATTGAAAGCCCCTTGCGAAAACCTCTCAAAGTCCATCTTACCATCTATTAGATCTATGTTAGCCAAAAAACTTGTTGTCGAGTACGGCTATACCCAAACAGCGGCTGCTAAGAAATTGGGTCTTACTCAATCAGCGCTGAGCCGTTACCTGTCTATGGAGAGGGGCGGGAGAAAAGAGTTACCACAAGAGGTCTTGAGCCTTATTGATGCTACCGCCAAAAAACTGGCCGAGTCCTCCATTCCTCAAGAGGAATTTGATCTTATACTATGCTCAATATGCTCCAAATATCGCAGT
>QNVH01000072.1 GCA_004347955.1 Thermoproteota archaeon
TCCGGAGCCTTATTCGATAGACATCCGGACCACACCAGAAAGTACTAGTAATTATAAGAAAAATAAATCTAGCGGCGATTCATCCCACGGTTAAAACCGTGGGCTTTCTCGCCAAAAGATCTGTAAAATATGAGCGACGGTGTTTGTGGATTCAACTATCGAGTTAGTCCTCGTCCTGATCTGTTTTTGATAGGGTTCGGAGCTGAAATTTTGCAGCTATCCAGTTAAATACACAGGCTATGGAAGAGGGAGTGTAGGTGCAATATGTCTTGTAAGTAAAAGACACTATCCTCAGTATGAAATTTTTTAACTTTGAGATTTGATGTTTCATCTAAATCATTGTATTTAATCCCGCCGCCTTATTTAAGAATTTAGTGTTTATGTGGCGCCGGTGCCAAAAACTCATTTTCATCTAAATTTAGAAATTTTTTAGAAATTTTTCAAACTCTTCGAATGGACAGAAGGGTGCCGAGAACCTCTCCTTAATCCCAAGGAAAGTTATAGAAGAGTTTTGCACCTCTCATATCCCATGACTTCGGCTCGTATCTTTTCCGCGTCGTACCCGAAGGGGCTCAGCAGGTTCTCTCCTGCGACAAAGAGCATTTCTAGGTACTTTTCCATGTCGATCTTGGGTTTTGGTTCGAGGAGCTGGACAGCTCGGACCCTGTTCTGTGGGATCTGGCTCCCGGAGTTCCTTATAATGTACTGNGCGGTNTNTCCGGGGTGGAGTTTGATCCCCTCCCCCGCAAGCTGCCTTACGACCAACGCCTGGTGAACGTTGTGGACATATTCATTAGCATGCTTTGATATGCGCTTCTTTATTACCAGCTCCCCGGGCTCCACCTCGCCCCTCTGGAGCCTCTGCACGTATCTCCTCAGAACTGCCAATGCCTCGGGAATTCTCTCTGTGAAGGACCTGCAGTCCTCCGCTGCAGCCAAGGCTCGGATCATATCTAGCTGGGCCCGCTTTATGAAATCGGGCACGTCGGAGCGCCTCGATTCTACCCCCCTAACCTTTATCTCGCCGTCCTCGAAGACCCCGTAATACCTATTCATTACAGGAACTCCCGGGTGGCTCCTTGATGGCAGGAATACTATCCACCGGTACTTCCCCTCAGCCCTCAATCTCACGCCCACCGCACCTGAGACCTCGCCGCAGAAGTCTTCGACTTCTTCTTTGGTAATCCCTGGCTTCTTGATCCATAGGGAATCCACAATCCCGTGGACCACCTCGAAGCCGTATTTCTCAGCCAAGCGGGCTGCCCTCATGAGGGCGTCCCTTGCGAATGCGCAGACAGCGATGTGGGCGTCTATTTTGCCGAACTTGGCATTCCTGTAGCCCAAATATCCGAAGCATGTGACGAGTATCCACTTGAGGGCCGCCTGCCGCCTCTCGTAGATCAGCCTGAGGCGGGGATCCTTGACCTCCCTCAGCATCTCTTTGTAAGTCAGCCTCTTCTTCAGTACAAGTTCTAGCGTCTTAGGGACTATCCCCTTCCGCTTCTCGCAGATGTTGTAGTCTAACTCTGGCACCCTTGTCTTGGAATCTGGGCAACACCCACAAAGCACAGTCTCGGCCGAGATGTTGTGCCTCAGCATTAGCGCCGGGAACATGGATACAAAGTCTACCTCTACGACGTCTGTGTGTAGTCCGATCATAGGCTCGTAGACTAGCCCACCCCTATCGGCGACGAGCAGATCCCAGCCTGTCTTGAAAGATTCTGGCTCGCACTTCTTCCAAGGAATCAGGATCCCCTCTTTCCAAGCGGTGTAGAGCTGCATTGACGACATTATTCTCCCTATGGATGCCCTAGCCGCCCTTTGGAGCGGGACTCTGCAGGTCCTAGAGATCTCGATCAGACCCTCGAGACCTGCTTCTTGGTATATGAATGAGTTGCCGACATCAATATGGATCCGCCCGTAAAGCCTTCTTGCTGGTGCCTTGTAGTACACCCTACCGTAGGAGAAGAAGGACCTCCCCCTCCCGCCACCGCGCATCAAAGGGATCTCTTCTCTGCCCAAGATGAGCTTCTCCGAGATGCCGTTTACGAATGCTCTGTGTGCCAGATATGGTAATGTGAAGGAATCCCCGCCCCTCGTGAATATGATATCAGGATCCTCCTCCCATATCAGCTTCATGAGGTGCAAGATCTTGTCCTCTTCGCCCCCGCCCTCCAAAGTTGTCACGATGCCATCCGACTCGACCGATATCCTATCGATCTTGTCTGAAAAGCAGGGCATTGTCCCCTCCTTTTTTGTTTCAACGTTCAACCACAAAGAGCGGAGCGGGGGCACATTGTACTCACATTCCTCCACCGAGTCGAAGACTTCGTAACTCAGACATGGACCTGAATCTGGGCTTGGTCCATGGTCAGAACCATAACCAGAGTAAGGACCAGAGTAAGAATGTGAGCTTGAGCGGTACGCCAAGACGTGTGCTAATGGATAGAGGTCTCTGTCGTAAAGGTAAGCCTGATCGACTGGTATGTCTACGTTATAAGCCTGCAACCTCTCATAGTCCCCGGTCCTCAGGATATTGCTTGCCAGGGATGGGATCAACCTATAGTCCTTGACTTCAAGCTCGAGTACCCTCCTCTTTTGTGCATGCATGAAGTCCACGTACTTCTCCACATAAGTGAAGCCCTCGACCCCTCTCCTATCGATGCCACCCACCAGATCCTCGAGGTCCTTGGCTTCGCCTGATACGTACATCCTGTAAACATACTCGTCGGCTAGCTTCAGACGTGCCCCATTCTCGGCGATTATCCAGATCGTCATCTTCCCTGGACCAGAAGGGTATACGTCAAATATCCAACCCCTGGCGATCCTAGGGCTTCTGGAGAAGTCTTTTGATGTGCTCAAGGGTCTCGCGCATCTCCATAAGCTCGATCTCTTGCTTCAGGAGTATGCACATAAACATGGACTCTGATATGACTGGTCTGGCGGCAGCGCTCCCGGCCGAGGCGTGGGTCCTGCAAATTTCCATCATCCTGTCGAAGGCATCTACTTCCTTACCCCTCAAGGCTCTCCTGAATGCCTCCCATCTGGCGATCTCTGCCTCCAGTGCCTGACGGTATGAGGGGACTGTTCTGCCCAATGGCATCACGCCTCCAAGTAATCCATTAAGGAGGCTCTTGGAAGTGCGGCTGCAGAGAAATGCCAAACGTGCGGGTGGCGCCTCAGAGCAAAGTGCAGCGCCCCACCCCTCGCCGACGTCTCAATAATGATGTCTGATCTTCCGAATAGAGCGGCCTCAAAGTAGAGCCTGCGCCTTGAATTTTTGGGGACGTAGGTTATCAAAACCATTACTTGCTTCCTCTCAGCTATTTCTGAGAGTTTCATGCAAAGCCTCAGGAAGATCGCCTTTGCCTCCGAATCGTGCACGTCTCTATGGAAGAAGAGCGAGGCGATGTCTGAAACTATGACGAGTTTCGATTCGAGTTTTTCCACCAAGGGTTTGAGGCGCTCCGTCGCTAAGGCGAATAGCTGATGAGACGTGAATGCCCTTGAGACGTAAATTCTCTTCAGGGCTTCCCTTGGGTCAAAGTTGCGCCGCCGGACGAGCTCAGCGATCAAATAGGGGCTAAAGGAGTTGCCCCCATCGATGAAGACTACTGGAGATTTACACCTTAGAAGGTGCTGCACGGCCAGAAAGAATGCCAGCAGCTGTGCCCCTTCACCACAAAGGGTCACCATCTCTCCGACCCTTAGGTCTGAGAGTATAAAAGCATCGTCTGCTCCACCGCTGTGGGCATGGAGGTTCGCCGAAAAGTCACATAACAGGTTTGACATAAAAATCGCCTCGTCAATCGAAATTTGGGTGGCTAATCGTGCTGTCGAGCCCCCACACTGAATGTGCCCCAAAATTTAAGGGAAGCAAGTGATGCCACCACCAGTAAGATCCTGCCTGTTCAGAGATAAAAAAGTGCCCGAAAGGTCATTACGTGGGGAGAGAGTAGATCGAATGTGGTCTAAAGTCGACTATCCGCGGCTTAAGCCTGTGGGCTTCCTTGCGACATATGATGGAAGCGACTAGCATAGAACAACAATAATGCGATCCTTATTCAATGAAGCCAAGGGTAATGAGCCATTCTCTTTCTTGGCAGAGGCGCAGACTTGTTCGTCCTTTATGGTGGGGGTTCTGGCGCGTAGACTTCAAAAAATGTTTTTGGCTGGGAGGGGGTGATGATAGTTGATACTGCCATAATCGAGGCATGGTGAAGAATGAACGTATAGAGGCAAGGTAACTGCAACAAATTGTGAGGAGCCTTCACCTCAGGGTCAGGCAAGGATCGTTTCGACGCCCTCTTCTTCCGCGGCTCTGGCCTGTTCCCTGTCAGAGGTCAGAAGGGGCAGCCCCCTACTCTTGGCTAAGGTTATGAAGATGGAATCGTAAACTGTGATCCTCCTCCTGACGGCCGCGGAGAGCGCCTCCTCCAAAAACCGCACTTGGTCCTCTACTCTCACGATCCCTGACCTGAGAAAGGCCTCCACGACCTCTCTGGCGTAGCCCTCCTCGAGCCCACCCATCATGACACGCTTCCATATGGCGTTGATCGTCTCCTTGAGGGCAAGGTCGAGAGTGACGCACCCCTCCTCCAAGTGTTTCCTGACCTCTGACCAACCTTCTTCCCTTAGAAGGTACTTTATCAGGGCTGATGAATCAATGACTATCACGATCTTCCCTCACGCTTCTTGTGGCAAAACCCGGGGGTGCGGGGGGCATCTTCTTGAGGGTCTCGTCAAACTGTTTTAAGGATTCCCTGAGCCTGGTCTTCCAGGCGAGCTCCTCCAAATAACTTCTAACTGCCTCGCTCACGTTGATGCCTCGCTCCTCTAAATACTTCTTCACGCCTTTTCTGATGCGTACGCTGACTACCTCAGACACATGTAAACATTGTGTATATGTTGATATAAATATTTTGTAAACGGACCGCATGAGACAAAAAAACTCGCGAGGCGAAACTCCCCGACGTCTCACCAACTAGCGCAGGAAGCCCAAACCCTTCAGGGGTTGGAGGATGTCAGAATTATTTCCAAATATATTTTGTAAATAAGATGAGGCTTGTCAAGGATTGTTGACTTGCTGTCAAGCCTGATAGTATTATATTAGGCTTTCTTCATTTTAAAGGATGATGCGGTATGAGTTCAGATGAAGTGTTTGAGGCTGTTTCTCATCCATTGCGAGTCAAGATTATTGAAGTGTTAGCCAAAGGTCCTATGCGTTTTGCTGATCTTAAGAGGGAGTTAAGGATTGATAGTAGCGGTCTCCTAGACTTTCATTTAAGAAAGCTGGATGATCTAGTATCAATAAATAATGAAGGTTTGTATGTTTTAAATGAGAAGGGCTTCGCTGCGCTTCAGGCTGTTGAAGCTTTTTCAAGGTATGGCTGGCAGAGAAGAGCTTTTTACATAAACCTTTTGTTTCATATTATAACAAACTTCTACGTCCTGCTAACGATGGCAGAATGGCTTCCATTAACGCTAGCTATATCAGCTACATGGATGACATTTTATAGCTACTGGACATTTTTTAGAAGGCATGTATCCCTTAAACCCAAGTGAGAAGAAATATTTCAATTTCTGGTAGAGCGCCCCCTTCAAATTGCGAACATAATAGGTCAATCAGACAATTAAC
>QNVH01000073.1 GCA_004347955.1 Thermoproteota archaeon
GGTTCTAGCACTCTCAATTGCTTGAGCAGCCCGCGGGCGACTTGGTCTGGGTAAGTGAGCGCCGGGGAAGGGATTCGAACCCTTGCTCCCCAGAAGGGGAACCGGCTGGCCTGTCCCTTTTTGGAGATCTCGAGGCCGGCGCCTTAACCGCTCAGCCACCCCGGCTCATGGGCCTTAATAAGGGTTAACGCCCTCTAANGGCATCATCATTATGTTTTGGGCGCCCTCGGCATTAAATATCTTTTGCTGGCTAAATATCCAATACAAAATACGCCTCCCACTTTTCTCCAACCTGAGAGATCTTCATCAGCGAATATGTCATTGCCTTTACCCCAACCTTCTGTCCGTGCCTCTTGGGATCATACTCCTCGCCATAAACTTTCGCTTTAAGTAGGAAAGGNNTCTCTCCTTCGACTTTTTTTATAGCATCCACTCTTGCCTTTGCTACTGCAAAGCTCCTCGAGTCAAATATCAACAGCAGATGATCGATCCACATGTAGAGGAGTTGTTCCAGGTCCTTTGCTAACACCTCGACCTCCAGCACCTCGCTCTCCCTGACCGAATCTGTGTCCAGCATGACCTCGAAAGTCGCCTTAGCCGCCTCTTCAAATAGCCCCTCCAAGGTTTGAGATATAACATGGATATACACATCTGATGGATGATCCAAGTAGTAATAAACCAACCATAACACCCCTCAAGCTATAAGTGAGAGTGCTTTTTCTTACTTTCTCATTAAATTTAAATGACTCGATTTATATATGATAGCACACAAAGGCGCCCTTCATAATGCGCCCTACCCATCTGTTTGTCTGTTTTGTGAGATAGGTTGGTGATTAGTAATGACATCCACAAACATCCCGCTCAAAAAGATAGGAGATAACATATGGGAGATCCCAAAGAGTTTTAATCCAAACATGAATGTTCCCTGTAGGATATACGCTGACGAGTCCCTATTAGATAAGATGAAACAGGACCTCACCTTGCAACAATGCGTTAACGTGGCTCAACTTCCAGGGATATTGAAATTTTCGATCACCATGCCCGACGGTCATCAGGGATACGGCTTTCCTATCGGTGGTGTTGCTGCTTTTGATGCCGAGAGCGGCGTTATCTCGCCTGGAGGAGTAGGTTACGACATCAATTGCCTCCCTCCAGGCTCAATGGTGCTGACTCCTTATGGCTATAGGATCCCAATAGAACAGGCAGCCTCACACCAAAAAGTCATTTCCATAGATTCAGGAAGAGCCGTGCCCTCAAAACTACTATTTGAGATNAGGAAACGCGACGGCCCTCTCCTCAAGATAACTACCAGANGTGGTCTGAAAATAAGGGCAACCGGCGACCATCCCATTTTAACGCCACATGGAATGGTTGAAGCGAGGGCACTTAAAGTTGGGGATAAAGTGGCAACTCACCCGTTCGAGGGGGTGGAATTTGAGAAACCTCCACAACTTGAAATCCTCGGGGAAAAAGATTTCNCGCCTAAAATTTCAAAGGAGTTGAAACGAAGGGGCCTCCTCCCGCTTCGGACCGACAACATGCACCTATCAACAATACTAAAGCTGCTGGGGTACTTTATTGGTGTTGGCTCTTTTGATGGCAAAAAAACCTATTTTTATGGGAGCAAGGAAGGCATCGAACAAATATGCNAGGATTTGAGATCCCTCGGCTACAGTCCATCGCAAGTTTACACTAGAGAGAGAATTGCCTCCATCAGGGGAAAGATCTTCCGAGGCACCAACTCAATTCATGTGTCAGCTCTAAGCTTCAGACAATTGCTTGAAAAACTGGGCGCTCCCAAGGGTAAAAAGACAAAGTCCGCCTTTTTCGTTCCCAAATGGTTGATGATCTTACCAAAGTGGTTACAACGTTCCTTTTTGGCTGGGTACTTCGGAGCGGCAATGAGCAAACCACAAACTGTTAACGGATACAATTTTGAACCCCCCGTGGTTTCCTGCACAATGTTCAAATCCCACTCTGAGATTGGCATCAAATTCCTCAATCAGTTGCGGGCGATGCTGAGAAATTTCGGAGTTGAGGTTTGCAGAGTGTGTGCTGAGGACCTTGGCGGTAGAGTCAGGTTAAAGCTCCAGCTCTCCGAGTCGCCCGAGTCCCTTCTTAATCTCTGGTCTAAAATCGGCTATGCGTATTCACCAGAAAAACAGAGATTGGCACTAGCTGCGATAAGTTGGTTGCGTTGGAAACTCTCTGTAATCCCTCAGAGAGAAGAAATAGCCGTGGCAGCCAAATTGCTTCGCTCCTCCGGCTCTTCAGCCGACGAAATTGTAGAGTTCACCTGTAATAGGCCNTGGATCAATAGAACACTCATAGAGCGAAGCTTATATGAGGAACGTGCGACACCAACTAGCCCAGCTCATGACTTTCCAAAATTTGAAGAGTGGGCTCATGCATCTTTAAACAAGGATATCGTCTGGGACGACGTGATTGAAATTGCAGAAGAACCATTCTTTGGCGAAGTTTACGACATCACTGTTGATAATTCTTCGCATAACTTCGTGGCGGATTGCTTTGTGGTGTCTAACTGCGGCGTGCGACTTGTTTTGACAAATTTAGAAATACGCGATGTGCGCCCCCAGCTCTCTAAACTTGTAGATACCCTTTTTGATCTTGTGCCATCAGGCCTTGGAAGCAAAGGTGGGATAAGGTTAGACCCCACCCAGCAAGACCGAGTCTTGGATATGGGCGTGGAATGGGCTATCCAAAAAGGTTACGGGTGGGACGAAGATGCCCGAAGGTGCGAAGAGGGAGGNTGCATGAAGACTGCAGACCATTCTAAAGTATCATCAAATGCAAAATCGAGGGGGGCAAGCCAGCTCGGCACACTCGGCAGCGGAAACCATTTCCTCGAAGTTCAAATGGTGGAGAAGATATTTGATCAACACGCGGCAAAGACCTTCGGAATTGAGCACGAGGGCCAGGTCGTGGTAATGATCCACTCTGGAAGCCGAGGTCTAGGCCATCAGGTCTGCAGTGACTACCTCCATGTCATGGAGCATGCCGTTGCCAAGTACAAAATAAAAATCCCTGATAGGGAACTTGCGTGTGCGCCGGCAGAGAGCCCAGAGGCTAAGGATTACTTTGCGGCCATGTCCGCGGCCTGTAATTACGCTTGGGCAAACAGGCAATGCATAACACATTGGACTAGAGAGGCCTTTCAAAAGGTCTTCAAAAGTGATCCTGAGAGGCTTGGCATGCGCCTGCTTTATGATGTAGCACATAACTTAGCGAAGCGAGAGGAGCATGTTTATGAAGGCAAAAAGCGCATACTCTACGTNCACAGGAAGGGTGCCACAAGGGCTTTTCCTGCAGGTCGCCCTGAAATTCCTCAGGAGTACCAGAACATCGGACAGCCTGTGATAATCCCTGGCAGCATGGGGACCGCGTCATACTTGCTAGTCGGGGCTCCAATGTCACTGGAACTAAGTTGGGGCTCGACTGCCCATGGTGCTGGGAGATATCTCAGCAGGGAGGCTGCAATAAAGAAATACTGGGGAAGTGACGTCAAGCGTGAACTGGAGAACAAAGGCATACACTTAAGAGCTGCAAACATTCGCGTGATCGCCGAGGAGGCCCCAGGTGCTTACAAGGACGTGGACAAAGTTGCTGAGGTATCTCACCAGCTGGGCATAGCAATGCTGGTTGCAAGGATGGTACCAATAGGGGTGACTAAGGGCTGAGCTCCGAACCCATCCTCTCCCAATTTGGGAGGTTTATTGTGATCCATGAGGAATCCTTTGAGGGCGTAGGACTTTCCTCGAATGTTTATGTCCTCAAATCTCTAGAGGGGTTCTGCATATTCGATGCCAGCGGTCACCCTGATCTGCTGTCTTTTCTAATAAGTGCTGGAATAGAGAAGGATCGCATACTGGGCGTTTTTTTAACACACGGTCACTATGACCATGTAACCGGGCTGGTCTCTCTATTGGGCGCGAACATAAAGGCCTTCATCAACCAAAAGGATCGTAGTCTGCTTGAAAGCTACCTAGGTCCCCGCGAAGTTTCTGATATATCCGAAGGCATCTCACTCCTCGAGAAAATCGGTCTCAAAGCTCTACCCACACCCGGACATACCCCAGGTAGCACATGTTACTATTCAGAGGGAGAGCGCCTTCTCATAAGTGGAGACACGGTATTTGCAGATGGATATTTCGGAAGAACAGACCTCAAAGGTGGTAGTGACTCTGACATGAAAGCCTCACTAAAATATCTGTCAGCCCTCGAAGTGAAATCTCTCCTTCCCGGGCATGGCAACTACATACTAGATGGCGGATCCAAGGCGATCTCATTGGCTCTGTCAAATGCTAACTACCTCCTCTAAACGTCCTCTTCTCTCAACCCAAAATGGCGCCGTGCATTATCCATGCCATTACCAGGGAGAATCCAGGCACCAACGTCCATAAAATCGCGAGCCTTGCCAAGAACCCCTTCCCCAGCGCATGCAAACCTTTCCCAAGCCCCCCGCCCAGCACTCCTCCTATCACTGAGTGGCTAATCGAGACTGGGATACCCGCTTGCGTGAACAAGTGCACAACCAAAGCTGCGCTCAACTGCGAGGAAAACCCCGTTGCTGGTCCCAGACTTGCCATTCCTTCCCCAACAGTCCTGGAAACCCTTTCTCCCATCAAAAATCCCCCCATGGCTGTGGCAACTACCGCTAAAATCAGTGTCTGAACACCCCCTAGCTCCGTTCCGACGACGCCCACTATTAGACCTAGAGTATTAGCCCCAAGGGCATAGGCCGTGTAAAAACTCGTCGCTATCGTCAAAAACCCATATGTTACGACAGCCTCTTCCACACCATCAAAGGTCAACCTGCCTGTAACTTTCGTCAAAACGTATGCTATGAACATCGCTGATAGAGGTGTGACTATCCACGACAAAAACACACCCAAGACGTTCGTCCAATCTATTGGGATCCCCACATACAAAGCACTACCCAAGGAAGCTCCATAAAGTGCTTGGGTGATCGGCAATGGCAACCTAAGAGTAGTTGCAAGGATTAGCATAGCAAAGGTTACGCCCATCACAACCTCTAACGAAAATGTATCAAGGGTGCCTTGGAGTGCCTTTCCTTGTACCGCATTTGAGAGTTTCCAACCCTCCAATATTGCACCGGCCGCTATCCCAAGTATGAAAATCAGGATGCCATTCCTGTAGGAGGTTATTTTAGAACCTGCCACGGTCCCAGCCGAGTTGCTAGCATTGTTTGCGCCTGTTATCACAAGCATAATCGTAGTCAAAATTACTAATATTGCTGACATTAAATTACGCACCTGACTTTACAATCATCGCCGTTATTATGTCAGATGCATTTTCAGCAGCATCGGCAATCATGTCCAGCAAGAATATGAAGTCTCTGATCTGAAGATAGGTAAGAGGGGACGTCTTCTTCTCCCTGACTGTGAGTCTCCTAAGCGCTTCAAGTTTTACGTCATCCAGCCTCTCTTCGTACTTTTCAATTTCGTGCGCAAGATTCAGCG
>QNVH01000074.1 GCA_004347955.1 Thermoproteota archaeon
TATTCGATAGACATCCGGACCACACCAGAAAGTACTAATAATTATAAGAAAATAAATCTAGTGGCGATTCATCCCACGGTTAAAACCGTGGGCTTTCTCGCTGAGCTTTGAGGTAAGTTGCCCAATTGGTCGATTAGCACATTTGGGGACACTCAATCCACTGGACTGAGGAGACATTCAGTTTTCCGATCGCATGAGCATTCACTCTACAAAGGATTGGATCTTCCGCTCAAAATGCAAGGATCCTGCCCGATGGTTCATGAGTTAAAGACGCAAACTATATATTTCAAAAAACAATCAAAAAGATTGGGGTTAAAGACCCCAAGAGGCGATACCTCCTTGTCTGCTCAGCCGCAGCAGAAACCGGAGGAAAAACCAAAGAAAGAGAAAAAGAAAAAGTGAATTTTTAGTAAATAATAGAAATTCTAACTTTTTTTTCTATTTTTAGTGTACTGTATAGATTTAATATTTTTTACTTGTGTAAATACTAAAATAAATGGAATATTTGAAGAGGACCATATTTTTATGACTTAAAAGGAGAGAGACCCGAGGCAGGGGTNAAAACTTACACCAGAGCACCCTACAGGTGCGGGGGGTGGGATTTGAACCCACGAAGGCCTTCGCCACAAGGTCCTAAGCCTTGCGCCTTTGACCAGACTTGGCGACCCCCGCNTTTTCAACAAAAGATACTTAATGGGCTCTATTAAGTTTTTTATTCCTTTGCGCAACAGGCTGGTGCATTCTTTTGGCTATAAAATTCAAAAAAATTAAAAAGGCATTTCTCCCAATTTAAGGCGAGTGCTCCGGTCGTATAGTCCGGTCAAGTATACTGGCCTTTCGAGGCTCTACAAAGAGAGCCAGTGACCCGGGTTCAAATCCCGGCCGGAGCACCACCAAAAAATTATAAAATCTTGGCATGTCAGCAAGAATATCGAAGATTTCGTTTTTGTTTTTAATTTTCTATTTTTATATTTCTATTTATATTTTTGTTTTATTTTTTATTTATATTAAAGGTTGTACTATGTCACTCTTTCAAGATTAGTTATGCTTTATTTTTATTTTAATTTAATTTAGGTTACTTCACTGATATAACCTGCCACTATTTGTCCTACTTTATTTCGCCCTTATCCTTTCACCGACGCTAGGCGCAGTCGCCTCGACACGGAAGAAACGCCTGACGGACTCAGAAAGGCTAATGCATTTGGACTCTTCTCCGTGCGCGACCAGTATTTGCTTCGGTCTAGGAGACAGGTTATTTACGAACCTCAGGAGCTGCTTCCTGTCGCTGTGACCCGAAAACCCGTCCATGGATACCACATTCATTTTGACCTCGACGACATTCAGCTTCCCGGTGGGATCTGTGAGCGGGACCTCCCTGACCCCCCGCAGTATCGAGCGCCCGAGTGTGCCCTCGATCTGGTAGTTTACAAAAATCATTGTGTTCTTAGGGTCCGGCGCCAGGAGCCTGAAGTATTCCAATGCAGGACCGCCTGTCAGCATGCCCGATGTTGCCATTATTATGCAGGGGCTGCCCTCGGCTATGTCTGGTCTGGCGCTCTTGTCGTCCACACTTACAAAGTGCTCTGAGAGGAACGGGTTCTCGCCCTTGTGGAATATCCTGTTCTTCAGATCCCGCGCCAGGTCCTCCGGGTATGCCGTGTGGATGGCTGTGACCTCTTGTAGCATTCCCTCGATGTAGACAGGGACCTGCGGTATCGTTCCCAACTTTATGGCTTCGTCCAGAACGAGCATGATCTCCTGTGCCCTGCCCACTGCAAGTATGGGTATCAGGACTTTCCCGCCCCGCTGGATGGTTGATTTGATGTGCTCCAAAAATAGGCGCTCCGTCTCTTCCCTTGATGGGACCACATCGTTCGGAGCCCCGTAAGTGCTCTCCATAATTAGGGTCTCAGCCCTGGGGAAGGAAGAAGTGGCAGGCTCTAGCAGGCGCGTCCTCGCGTATTTGAAGTCTCCGGTGTAGACTATGTTGTGAAAGCCCTCGCCGATGTGGAGGTGCACCATGGCAGACCCAAGTATGTGGCCTGCGTTGTGGAGCGTGAGGCGGATGTCTGGGGATATGTCGGTGACTTCGCCGTAGTCCAGGGCTATGGTGTTAAGGAGCTCCTTCTTGACTTCTTTGAGACCGTAGGGAGGAGGGCGCCCCTCCTTGACGGCGACGTCCAGGTAATCGAGCTGGAGAAGGATCATAAGGCTCTTTGTCGGTTTTGTGCAGTAAACGGGGCCGTTGTAGCCATATTTAAAGAGTAGCGGAACTAGCCCGCAATGGTCAAGATGCGCATGGGTGACTATCACGGCATCTAGATCCTGGAGGTCCATCTCATCAAGCCTGGGGAACTCCTCGAGGGGGCTTTGTGCGCCAGGCTTAACTCCACAGTCTATGAGGACCTTGCTGTCCAGGGTCTGGACTAGGATGGCCTGCCTCCCGACCTCTCTGAAACCGCCCAGGGCGGTTATTGTGACCCATTCGCTCTTGTAGAGCGGGGGGCGATGTATCCTCCTGCCAACTTTCCTTAAGAACTGAAGTCGGTACTCGTTCTCCTTGCTCATGTAGTAAAGCGTCTGCTCCACTATTCTGGACTTTAGAGGAGGGGAACGGACTATGGTAGCCCTCCAGCCAGTGTGGTAGGCAATATCCCTTAGGGTAGAGCCGCCCTTGCCTATGACTAGCCCAGGTTTCTTTGCGAGTATGGTGACCTCGCCTGTCCCCTCGTCAAAGTTCATCTCGGTTATCTCGGCCTCTTTCGGGATTATCTCCTCTATGATCTTCTTGGCTTCCTCCTGGGTCTTCCTTGCGCTGGGGTCTGCCCTGATGATGATACGCTTCTTTATCTCGTGGACTATCCTCTTGACCGGTTCGCTGTTCTCGATAAGCAGGTTCGGATTCTGGACGTAGACAACGATGTTAGGACCCTCAAACTCCACCTTGGTGAGCCTCGCGTCGGCAGGTATCTCACGTAGGACGACCTTCTTGATCTCTGCAAATGTGTCGAAAGTACCTTGGTTTGCCATTTAGGGCACCTTTTGTTGGGCAAGAGGATTTTTACTTTCAGCGTGAATCTTAGTGCTAAACATTACGTCATGGAGATCCCTATCGTCATCACTGCTGCAGGAGCCTGGAGATCTCCTCATCGGTGAGCTCCTTAATCCCTTCCTTAGTGAGGATCATCACGTCTATACCCTCTCCGCTCCCGGGGTCCCTCTCTATGGCAGACTTAACCGCCTTGGCTATGACTGGTAGGGCTTCTGACACAGAGGGATTCCTCTTGAGGGTGGCTTCCAATACCCCCACCGCGTACGGGGAGCCCGAGCCTGTGGATACAAACTTNTCCTCGGTCAAAGTTCCGAACCAGTCCAAGACGTAGATCTTAGGTCCACTCTCGTCAAAGCCAGCCACTATGAACTGAACTATGTAGGGGAAGTACCGCGAGCTGAAGAGGATGTTTGATGCCAGAGTCGCCACCGACTTTGTCGATACAGGTCCCCTATTCNCGAGCTTTAACATGTTGATGTGCGAGCGGAGATAGTCCATGATCATCTGCGCGTCTGCGACAAGCCCTGCAATCGTCGCAGCCTTGTTATCGTCTAGTATGAAGAGCTTCCTGCCCCGTTTGTGGGCCACNTAGAGTCCCGAGGTGACGCGCCGGTCTGTTGCCAACACTACCCCGTCCCTGCAGACTACTCCCACTGTAGTCGTGCCTTTCTTTAGCCGCTCATAGAGAGCGAATTTGGCTTCAATATCCTGTGGTGACAATATGGTTGCCTCCGAGATTACGGAGAATGAGCGCGGTCAAGTTTAATGACAAATATCCATATATTTAAGGGTGACGTAGAGAGTTAAGTGATTTCTCGAGATGGTGATGGTGGTTTGCACATTCATGCAATAAACTTGCCCAGGTTTGTGATAGTTGGGCCCAATGTTTTGACCAAAGNGAGGGACGTGCTAAACGGCCTCAACTACAGGGGAGATGTTTTGTTGATTTGTGGGGAGACCTTCACAAGGGAGCCCGCGAAGGTTGTGATGGAGAGCATTGAGGGCTCTTCGCGNATGGTGCACACCCTAAGTGTCAAGGACGCNACCCAAATTGAGGTGGAGGCGGTTTGTTCCTTGATTGAGGAGACCAAGGTCGGAATGGTCGTGAGTGTGGGCGGCGGCAAGACGATCGATGTGGCGAAGCTTGCATCCTTCAACAAAGGCATACCATTTATAAGCGTCCCCACATCCGCGGCACATGACGGGATATCCTCCCCGGTGGCATCCTTGAAGTCTGAGAAGGGGTCTTTGTCAGTCATGGCTCATCCGCCAATTGCGCTGCTCGCAGACATGGAGGTAATTGCAAGGTCTCCGAAGAGGCACGTTGTGAGCGGGGTGGGGGACATCATTGCAAAGTTCACTGCGGTGAGGGATTGGGGGCTCGCTCATAGGCTCAAGGGGGAGTACTATGGCGAGTACGCAGCATCTTTGGCTCTGATGTCGGCGGAGCTCGTTGCGGAGAACGTTGATCTGATAGCGAGGGGGCTTGATGTGGGCTTGAGGACGCTCATAGAGGCGCTGATAAGCTGCGGGTACGCCATGTGTATAGCAGGGAGCAGCAGACCGTGCAGCGGATCTGAACACCTGTTCGCACATGCCCTGGAGAGAATAGCAGGAGACAGTTCATTCCACGGAGAGCGGTGCGGACTTGGGACCATAATGATGATGTATCTACATGGTGGTGACTGGAAGAACATAAGGGATGTGCTATTGAAGGTAGGAGCCCCGACTACAGCTAAGGAATTGGGAGTACGGGACGAGGACATAATTGAGGCCCTGAGCTTGGCACATACCATTAGACCAGAGAGGTACACCATCCTAGGAGAGAGGGGGATCACCAGGGAGGCGGCAGTTGAGGTCGCAAAGATAACTGGAGTCATAGAATAGTGTTTGGCTGCTCCCAACCCTGACATCATCCCACCCTTGAAGGGTTTGGGCTTTCCGCTAGTTGGTAAAAGTGGTTCGTCCAGATTTTCCTCCCTTTCTGTGCCGCCCCTTCCAGCTCAAAGATCAGATTTTAGGGAGGCAGATTTGTCTAGCCCCAACTAATTCTGCATTTTTGACGCCAGCACAAATATCGGGTCTAACGAGGATCCCCACAACCAGTCCAAAAAAGTCAGGAGCAGAAACCTCGGAATGGTGCATGGCAGGAAGAGGCAGAGAAGAGATAAGGAAATCAATAAAAATAGAAAGATGTAGGGGAGACAGCAAGAGAAAATAGTATGGACGGTGAGATGTTGACACTCTCCACGGCTGAAGCCGGGAGATTCTTGCACACAGCCCCTTCAGCGCT
>QNVH01000075.1 GCA_004347955.1 Thermoproteota archaeon
CCCCAGAAGCCCATCGTCTCCGACGCCACGGAGGAGTCCAACAGGGCTGTGGAGTCTCTCCTCCGGCAGGGCAGGAAATACAGGGCGAACTGCTGGATCTGCAGCCAGAGAGTGGCTCACCTGAACACAAACGCCTTGCAGCAGCTGCACAGCTACTTTGTGAGCACCCTGCCAAGGTCCTACGACAGGTACGTCATAGCCGAGGCTTTTGGTCTCAGCTATGACCTTGTTGACGCAACAGTCTCGCTCGAGACCGGGGAGTGGCTCTTCGTCTCCTACAGGGCAACAAAGCAGAAGAACGTGCCAGTCTTCATAAGGGCGCCGAACAACGAGGCTATCCTGACTAAGGGTCTCGCGGGCAGGACGTGAAAAAACGGCAGCTCAAGATTTCTATCTTCAGAGGTCCAATTCATTCATTTATTTTCAACAGCAAATCCTAACCGTCTCATTCCTCCGTCAAGTCTTTCAAAATCTCGGTTTATAATCTATCTTAAAAGGAGGCTATACAGTGTAAATAGTTTATAAGCCAAGAAGAGAGAAGTCTTTAACAAAACCTGGTGGCTTCGATGGAATGCGATCTTTGCCTTCAGGAAGGCGAGGTCTTCAGGTGCCCCTACTGCACGAAGTACTTCTGCTCCAAACATATTCAGCCTGAGACCCACAACTGCGAAGGCGTGACCCTCGACCAGTGATGCCACTCAAACCAAGCAGACTCTGGCGAATTTCCAGTAAAATAACATCAGGCGACGTTGTTCAACCCTGTGTCAAAGCTCATCTCCCTTTAACCTTGAATGGGGGGTTGTAGTCTGGGAGTTCTGGGCAGCCCCGCTCGTAGTGGCATGAGATCTTGCAGCCGTTGAGCTTCTCCCAGTACTCCTCGGGGATGACCTTGAAGTACTCCCGGAGCTCCCTCCTCTCGTAGGCTCCTGGGCTTCCCTTTGACTTCTTGGACAGGAATTTGAATGCCAGCACGATCCTCCTCGTGGGGTACCGCTTGAACCCGTTTATCAGGAGTATGTCCCTGGCTATCTGATCCCATTCTATNTAGAGGTGGTCCTTTGCCCCTGCCTTTGCCTCCACAACGTCCAGCTCCCCGGTCACGTCGTTCGTGGCTATCAGGTCCGGCAGGTAGGCGCTGCTCCCCCCTGTCCTGTAGGACCACCATCCCGCCTCGCGGTACCTCTTCACCAGCTCGCGCTCAAAACCCTGCCCGCGGCTCTTCCTTATCCTAGAGACCCTCACCCTGTCTACAGTCACCATGGATCACCTGGGATCCCGCACCGACAGGAATTGCCCTTTGGACCTCATCTTGTCTCTTAACAACAACATTAGCACTCCAATTATAGTCTTCGCGTCCTCGATCTCGTTGGATCTCACCATCTTCAGGACCTGGTCGAGTGGGACCATCTCCGCCCTTATGGTCTCGTCTTCTTCGGGCGATGGCTTTGCCTTCTTTAGCCCTGTGGCGAAAAAGAGGTGTATGACCTCAGTGCTGTACCCTACAGCCACGTAGAAGTGCATGACCTCTTCCATGCTTTCGGCTGTGTACCCGGTCTCCTCGAGGAGCTCCCTCCTGGCACACTCCAGGGGGTCCTCCCCCTCCTCCAGCGTCCCGGCGGGTATCTCCCACATGGGCTTTCCGGCTGCGTGCCTGTACTGCCGCTCCATCAAAACCATGTCCCCGTCGATGCCCACTACCGCAACAGCACCCCTGTGGACGACGATCTCCCTCTTGGCTACCCGCCCGCCGGGGAGCAAAACCTCGTCCACCCTGACCTTTATGAGCTTCCCCGAGAAGGCCAACTCGCTCCGGATGACTCTCTCTCCGCCTTCCAAAGCCCTCACCGGGCTCTCGACCTTATCATCGGCTCCAGGAGCGTCCACATCCACTCGACAAACTCCCTAGGGCTCTTGGTCTGGAGCAGCACCTCCCCTGGACCATTTATCCTAGTCACCAAGCCCTCCCCGCTGAGGATCGTCTCCTTTAGCCCGCCGAACCTCTCAACCCTGTAGCTGCATGTGCTGCTGAATGCGACCANGTGGAAGTTGTCCACTATCAGGCTCTCCCCCTCCTTGAGGACGTGCCTGTCAATAGCCCCGAAGGTGTTGATGAAGAGATCGCCCGTCCCCTTTGCCTTGATCATGAATAGCCCCTGCCCGAAGAGCCCCTTTGTGAACCCCTCCCACTTCACGTCGAGGTCCACCGCGGGCGAAGAAGCCACGTAAGACTCCCTCCTGATTATGTAGCCCCTCTCGTCTGAGAGAGAAAGGCGCTCTATGTCCCCGAGTGGNGCCGAGACGAACCCGATCTCGCCGGGACCATTCACCGCAGTGTAGTCATTGACCCAGAATGACTGCCCTCCCAGGAACTTCAGACCGAGTGACCCGAGCAGCCCTTCCCTCGCCCTTGTCCTGACAGAGATGTTCGGGGTCATGTAGGTCATCGCCCCTGACTCGCCAACAATGGTCTCGCCNTGGCTCAGCCTGATTACCACCATTGAGTAGGACGGTTTGAACTTTATCTCGTATTCCACAAAAACCACCTAGGGGGAAATATCCTTCAAGGGATTAATAAATGGAATGGTGACCATCCTGCGGGTGGAGGTCGAAACCCTAATCCTCAGTGCAACTTTAGCAATGACTTTACCAACTACCGCAGAAAGCCCAAACCCTTCATGGGTGGGAGGATGTTAGCTTTTGAATGTGGACTGAGCCAAAGCCAGCCATGGCTGAAGCCCGCTTGTTCCGGCGTGCGGTTAAACGCTCAGGCAACTGTTTTCCCCAAATAATTGTCGCCGAAAACTCCCTCTCCGACCATTGAAAACTCTCCTAACAGTTCAACTTTCAGCTCAGGGAGGCAATAAACAGGTTTTTAATTAAGTTTTAAAAATTGAAAAATTAATTAATTTATAACGTTTATTGATAGAAAAGTTTTTATTTTTCCGCGACCAACCTTTTGTGGTATGAAACTTCCCATAAGGACGAGCATAGCGCTTAATGAGGAGACCCTCCGCATACTCGAGAAACTCAAGGAGCCAAACGTCTCCCAGAGCGACCTCATCAGGAGAGCCCTCAAGTTCTACTACACCTTTAGGGGGTTTGGCGAGGGGGAGCTTGAGAGGCTGAAGATCCACGCCGAGATGCTGACCGGCGGCGAGCACGTGATAGTAGACCTCGACCACCTGGTCACAATGCTGAGGATAATTGAGTCAACGCCCCAGAAGGACAAGTTCTGGGAGGAGCACAGGAGGATAGCNAGGAGCCACGCCGAGCAGTTCCGTTACCTCGACTTGGAGAGGATCCTGAAGAGGCTCGAGGCTTGCAACTTCTTCAGGCTTGTGAAGATGGAGGACGAGTACATACTGATATTCGGGAACGAGGANATAAAGAAGTTCATCAGCGTGTTCCTTCAGGAGGTATTCGACATCCTCACACTAAATGCGCAGATGAAGGAAGAACTCACAAAGATAAGGATCGCGGTAATCAAGTGAAGTGCTGAAAAGTCAGAATTGGAATGAAGTGACGTTAAATCAAGTAAAGTCGAGCCATGTTAAAATAAGTTCAGTTAAAAGAGAAGAAAAAATAGAGGAATAGAGAAGAAAGAAGAGAAGAGAGAAGAGAGAAGAAAGAAGAGAGAAGAAAAGAGAAGGAAAGTAAAGTGGAGCGTGCGCTTTTCAGATAGAACAACTGCTTTCCAGTCCGTAATTTTAACGTTTTTAGCTGAAAATCCCGCGCCATTTATGGGTGGGATAAGAGGCTCAGGCTTTGGGCTTTCTCATCTGCGCTTCCTGGTAGAGATTATGCTTATCACGTCCCTGTCATGGAGCTGGTAGTCCTTGGGGAGCCTTATCCCTGTGACAGCGTCTATGGCGTAGAGGAACCCTTCAGCCAGCTCTGAGTGTATCTCCCTGGCAAGGTCAAGCGGTGTGGAGCCCTGGGGAGCATGAAGGCGTCCGGGAGGACGTTCCCCCTCTTGTCTGAGTACCTTTTTGCGTCCTCAACAGGGTAAACCACGTTCATCATCAGCAATTTGAAGACCGCTATCGCGAGCGCCTGGTCCACGCCAGTCCTGAGCCACTTGTCGAATACCCTTGACTGGACATAGTTTATAGCCCACTTCTGCTTGGGGGTCAGCTTGCTCTCGTCCTTTACCTTGAACCCCTCCTCGCCTGGAACATAGGATATGGCGCCAGCCTTCTCCGCCCTCCTTAGCATCAGCTCCACGTCGGCGGAGCAGGGGACGACGAACCTCTCGCCGAAGGTCTCCTGCAACCCCAGGAAGTTCTTCTCGGCAACGGGCAGGTCCATCTTGTTCGCCACAATGAGGGTCGGTTTGGAGATGTACCTTATCTCAGTCGCAAATGCCTTGAAGTCCTCGTCGTCCCAGTCCTCGAAGGGTATTCCGGTCAGCTTTGCCCTGTTCAGCGCCTCCTTCACGTGCCACTCCTTAACCTTTATGCCGGCGAGGACCTCGGTCAGAGCCTTGGAAAGCTCCAGCCCCCTGCCCTGCATCAGGCGCCTGACCTGTTCGGCGTTATCAATCAGGTTCTTCATGTACCACCTTATGAGCTCCTCCTCGATGTCGTAGTAGTCAGCAAGCGGAGATCCCATACCGGGCTCGCAGATCTCTCCCTTCGCGTTTATGGAGCCTGAAGCGTCCACCACGTGCAGGAGAACGTCCGACTGGGCAGCAACCGAGAGGAACTGGTTTCCTAGCCCTGCGCCAGCCCATGCACCCTTTATCAGACCGGGGAGGTCCACGATTTCTACAGGTATGAACCTCCACCCGTTGATGCATGCCGAGTTCTTTGGGTTGTCTTTCACGCCAAGCTCCCTGCAAACGCACGGGGTCTTGACGTAGCCCACGCCTATGTTGGGCGTCTTTGTTGTGAACGGGTAATTAGAGATCTCGGCGTTCAGCATAGTGACCGCGTTGAAGAAGGTCGTCTTTCCCGTGTTCGTCTTCCCGATTATACCTATCCTTAACATTGGGTACCCTCATTTTATAAACTGCATGTACGGTATAAATCTCTTTAGCACAAGATGGAAAAAGTCGAGGGTAAATCTCCCATTTATGGTAGAAGGTGGGCAAACCAGAACGATCAAAGCACAACGATCAAAGCACAAAAGAAAAAAAACACTCCATAGAAAATATTCGTTTACGATAAAGAGTGGAGGCTCCCAATGCTAAGTGGTTTCAAGATTTTCAATTTCAAAGAACTATGAAGTGGGC
>QNVH01000076.1 GCA_004347955.1 Thermoproteota archaeon
GCCACAGTCCCGCGACCCCCGCCCAAAGATATGATGGAGACCCCTCCCAGCTCAAGGTCAAGGTCTGATATCAGGTCGCAGACAGGTCCAGGCGCGATTATGGCTCTCGGCTCAGAGTCCTTTATCAGGTATGCAAACTCATCTGCCTTGAAATCTGGGTTTGCAGGCACAGCCACAGCCCCAATCCGCCATGTGGCAAAGTAACTGATGATGGTCTCCGGAGAGTTCCCGGTGCTGATAAGCACTCTGTCCCCCCTATTCACTCCTAACCTCTTCAACCCTCCCGCTAGCCTGTTCACCTTTTCCAGGAGCGCTGCATACGTTATAACCTCGCCACTCTTTGGGAAGATTATCGCCGGCTTCTCCTTGTAATAGAGCGCGTTTGCCTCAAGGAATGATGTGAAGTTCACCACTGGGCACTTCGCCCCCAGCAACTCCAAGACTTCATTGGACGGCTTTGGTGTGAGCATGCTCACCACGAAGAAGAGCGGGAGCGAGACCGCAAGCGCGGGGATCACAGGGTAAATCCAGGTTACCTTGTAGAGGAATTTGTACCAAAGCAGGCCCACCACAAGCCCAGAGATCATGGACGCTATCGCCCCGTGCTTGGTCGCGCCCTTCCAGTATAGCCCGATGGTCACCGGTCCGAGGAAGCAGACGAAGATCGTGCCAAAGGCCGCCCCCACGATCTCTACTATTATGTCTGTCTGGTAGAGCGTCAGCCCCAGCGATATCGCTGCGAAGAGTATTGGCGAGAGCTTGGCTAGCAGGAGGAGCTTCTTCTCCTCCAGTCCTGGCTTGATGGGCTGGATTATGTCCCTCACAACCGCTCCGGAGAGCACCAGGAGCGTCACCGCCAGTGTGGACATGGACGCCGCTACAGGCGCTGCCAGCACAAGCCCGCGTAGACCCGAGGGGATCAGCATGTTGATCACCTTCGGTATCACCCAGTCGGTGTCCTTCATCAAAGCCGCCACCTCGCCGCTCGAGATCTGCGGGTCGAGTATCAAGTGGCAGAATGCCCCGAGGGAGAATACCAGTATGGCATACGCCGCAACGGCTATCGACCCTATGATCCTCCCCCTGCTGATTACCCTGGCGTCCTTGGCTGCATAGAACTGCATTAGGAGCGTTGGCAAAGCCACCTGTGCCACACTTATGGAGAATGTTATGCTCATTATCAGTGATGGCACCATGCCCGCAACCATGGCTGGCTGCGGTCCCATGCCGTCAAGCCTGAGCCACAGAGACCCCGGTATCTTGTCCATTACATTCATGCCCTGCAGTTTCTCGAGCCCGCTGATCGGACCGCCGACTGCAAACATTATGGCGGAGAACGTTATGAGCGCCGCGAGGAGCATCAGCGCCCCCAGCACTAAGTTGTTTAGCGCAGCCGCCTTTAGCCCCCCCACACACACGTAAATTATGACTGGCAGGGCTAGCAGGAGCAGCGCCACCTCAAACTTAACATTAAGCACCGTGGCGAGTATCACCGCCCCTCCCTTGTAAACACTCGTGAGGTAGAGCGTGAAGAGGAGAAGTATCACAGAGGCCGAGATCATCTTTGCGCCCTTGCTCTGGTACCTGTGCTCTATGAAGTCTGGGACGCTCACTATGTTGGTCTTTGAGGAGTACCTGAACAGCCTCTCCGCCACCAGCGTCCACATCAATACGACCCCTATTATGTGCCAAGCTGTGAGCCATGCACCGAAGCCAAGGTTGTAAAGGTAAGTCGTCCCGCCTGCAAGGAAGGACGCGGCGCTGAAGTATGTCGCCATTATTGAGAAGGCAAGGACCCATGGGCCAAGTCCCCTCCCGGCGAGGAAGTACCCCGTTATCGAGCCGCTGACCCTGTACCCCCTCACGCCTATCGCCGTGACCACAACGATCATGCCCAAAACTATTAGGAGATCAATCGTTGCGAGATCCATTCCCTACTCTCCCCTCGCCTTGAAGGCGCTGTATACTAGACCTACTGCCAGGGCAACCAAGGCAAGAGCGTACCCTCCCAAAATAGCCGGGTCAATTTCAACCATGATAGACACACCAGAACCTAAATGTTCTAAAAGGATATTTATAAATCATTTGCGTACCAAAATGTACATAAGTGTGTAAAGCAAAAAACTGAGGCGCACCCCTATAACCTGATTAAAAAATTCCGCCGCGCCGCTGGAGCGTCCTGAATGGAACTAGCTCCGGCGCTCTATCTTCTCCACGCGCCCCTCGCCTCCAATGTAAGCCACGTTGGCCAAGTTTACAAAGAGCCCGACCTCCACCACGCCGGGGATCCTCTTGAGCTCAAACTCAAGAGCCCTAGGGTCTTCTATCGGACCGAAATTTATGTCCAAGATGAAGTTACCATTGTCGGTCACCAGCGGGCCATCCTTCCTGTCCCCACCGTCCCTGAGCCTCGGCTCCCCGCCTAGCACCTTGACCATATTGGCTACCCTCCTCCAAGCCATGGGTATTACCTCGACGGGCACCGGTGCCTTAGAGCCCAGCCTCTCAACGAGCTTGCTCTCGTCAGCTATCACAACGAACCTCTTTGCTGCAGAGTCCACTATCTTCTCCCTTGTCAGCGCCGCCCCTCCCCCCTTTATCAGATTGAGCCCCCTGTCGATCTCGTCCGCGCCGTCCACAGCAAGGTCAAGCGTTGGGTACTCCTCTAAAGTCGTGAGTTTTATACCCCTCTCCATTGCCAGGTGGGCGGACTGGTAGGAAGTGGGCACACACATCAACCTCAGCCCCTCATTTCTGATCCTCTCCGCCAGCATCTCAATGAATATCGCGACCGTAGACCCTGTGCCTATGCCCAGGACTTGCCCGTCCTTGACCTCTGAGAGCGCCGCTTGGGCAGCTCTCCTTTTCCCCTCTATCAAAGTATCACCGATATTAGTGAAATTCAACAAATAATTAAGCTTTGGCTTTGAATTTGAATTTTTCAAAAAGGTCTCAAACCAGACAAAAAGGAAAACCCAAAATAAGTTTTCGAAGTCATTCCTCGAAAAGAACCTTCTTCCCAGCAGAGGTGACACTCAAAATAAACCTTCTTTTGTCCCCCTGTTTAGAAAGCATGCCTTTCTTCACTAGTCTCGCGACTCTATTTCTGATTGCAAATTCTGGGAACTCCAACTCTTTGCGTATATCTCTAATCGTTTTTGCACCCTTAGAGACCGATTGCAATATCCCGACGTCTATACAATGCCTCAAAATGTGTTTATGTATCGGTATTGTAATCCCTTCCCTTCTCTGAAGAATTTCAAGGTTATCCAAAATGATGAAACAGAAGTGTCTTCTTACAAGCGCCTCCTCTTCAAGAAACCTTTTTAGCACCAAATTCCAGTCCAACCCTGCCCGCCTCACTATACTGCCCATATCTTCAAGATCCCCCTCTCTTTCTGTTATAGACTTCAATAGGAACACGTCCTCTAGGCTCAGAAGATGGAGCTCCAACTTTCCAAAGACCCTTCTCTCAGAAGATTCCTTCATATCATCCATTAAGACTAAGGCACCGCATGCAGTTCTGGTGAATATATCAACTCTCGGCAGTCCTGGAGCAGTTAGTATCATGCTCGGATTAAGCCTGCGATCTTCTGAGGTAATCTCGTAGTCTGCCATAGGCTTGAAACCCATTCCAACCAGTACGTCCCTCAATCTGTAAAGAGTATTCTCATCCTCAACAAATATGTCGAGGTCTTTTGTCGCGTTCTTCAGACCACGTATGAGTAAATTCGCACCGCCGAAGAGATATGCCCTTATGGGCTCATCCAGATTTTCCCCAATCTTGTACAATAGTGTTATAATCTTTTCATACCCTGGAGGAAGAGTGAGTTGTATTCCGTATATCGATGCCTTTTCTTTGAACTCATCCCACGGGAGAAACTTCTCGCCGCCATTTGGTAACAACCCTTTGACGTAATTTTGAAGGTCCAAAAATAATGAGATGATGCCATATCTGTTAGCCAGCTTCTTAACTTTCGCTAAATCCATTTTGTCTCTGTTTCTTAAGTAAAAGATTGCACACATTGTGCATTCCGACTTATTCTCTGCTACCATCAGAGCGTGGACAAAACATTCTTCCATAGAGATCTTCTTCTCGGGCTCAAAATAGTATTCATAGGGGGAAAAATACTCAATCCCATACATTGGAAACAATGAAAACGCCGTCTTACTGCCCTTTACCTTCCGCCCGGCTGAGACTCTTTTCAGGACCACCCCATTGCCGGAATATAAAAGGGTAGCATCTGTCTCAACAGCAGATAGCCTCCGCTCAAATTCAACAACCCTGAGAAACTCTCTGAGTCTTTCATCTTCCGCTAAAATATAATGCTCTCCTACTTTTCTGACCGCACCGATCGCCATGAGTTTTCTGATTGTTTTGTGGATTGTTGACTGCGCAAGACCCGTCCTTTTCTGTATCTCCTTTATGTCAGGGCTCTCAGACAGAGCCAGCAATAAATTTTCACTTGCGCCCCCTAAGAGTGATGAGATGTTATATTGATGCGCAAGATACCTCAGCAGTCCGGTCTTTAAACTCGCAGTTAGAACAACTTTACCTCGTTGTCTTTCACAATATTTCTCCTTTATGAGCTCCCTCACGATAGCAGCTGCCCTAGAATAACTCAATTCTAGCTCTGAAGCCAACTCTTTAATCTTCATTGGTCTATCCATCAACAATTTTAGGATCTTCAACTTGCTCTCTCTCATATTATTACATTAAAATGATAAATATATATATAGATTGTTGTTTTAGTGTAATTAATAGAAAGACACCTGCTGGGGCAGTGCCTGTGGAAATACCAAGGTTGTCTCGACGAACCTGTAGAGAGAATTTAGGGGGCCCCTCCTAAGCGCGGTTAGTGTTCACTTCCGGTTGCTGAGGCAGCGCACATCTTCTCTACCAAAAAGTTTAACTCTTTCGGCGGGAAGTCCCCGTCCGATAGGGCGGGGATGAAAGCCGAAAACTATATATCCATTCTTCCTGCTGTATCTTTTCAGATGCAGGGAGGAGCCACCCCTAAAGCGCCTGTGTGCGGCCGATGACATATTGAGGCCTGACGGCTGGGCCTCTGCCCAGGCTGGCTGAGAGAGCTGCGATGAGGGCAAGCCC
>QNVH01000077.1 GCA_004347955.1 Thermoproteota archaeon
GCTACCCTTCAGAAAGCTTCAAACAATCATCGAATACAAGGCTCTTCTCGAAGGAATAGAAGTCAAATATTTAACGAAGAAAGAGACAAGGAACACCTCTAGAACATGTCACAGATGCGGGTATGTTGCCCAAGTTAAAGGGAGAGTGTTTAAATGTCCAAAGTGTGGCATGGAATACAATAGGGATTTAAACGCATGTATAAATATAGCCCACAGGGTAATGAGCTCTATGGGATGGGGGAGCTGTGAGCCTCCCAAACCAGCAAATGAGGAGATAGGCGTAAAGCCTACTCTAAACGCTGGAAGCTCCCGACTTTAGTCGTGGAGTAGCTCACCATCTCAAACTTCTGTACTTGTAGATTATGGAACACGTACCCTCAAGGCTGACCATGCAGGGCCCGATTGGGTGGTTGGGGGTGCACTCCTTGCCGAACAACGGACAATCCTCTGGCTTAATCACCCCCTTCAGAACTTCACCGCACCCGCACCCCTCCGGCATGTAGTCAGCTGGGGGCGCCTCAAGCCCGAACTTCTTGGATGCGTCGAACTCCTCAAAGTGCCCCCTGAGCTTAAGCCCTGATGCTTCTATCCTGCCTATTCCCCTCCACCAAGAGTCTGCTACCTCAAATACGTCGCCTATGGCTTTCAGGGCTATGACGTTCCCCTCTTCCCTCACAGCCCTCGTGTACTCGTTTTCAACCCCCCACCCTCCCTCCTTGACCTGCCTCACAATGCTCAATATGCCCAGCAAAACGTCCAGCGGCTCGAACCCCGCCACCACCATCGGCTTCCTGTATCTCTCTGCCAGCCCCCTGTAGGGCTTAACGCCAATAATCGTAGAGACGTGCCCTGGGCAGATGAACCCGTCCAAGCTCAGCCCAGATTTTAGGAGAAACTCCATCGCCGGCGGTATCAATTTGTGCGTGCTGAATATGCTGAAGTTCTCAGGCGGTCCCTTCAGTATCTCCACTGCTGCCATCGGCGCTGTAGTCTCAAACCCTATAGAGAAGTGAACGACCTCCTTCTTCCTCTCCTGCCTCGCTATCCTGACCGCCTCCTCTATGCCGTACACAAGCCTCACATCTCCGCCTCTTGCCTTCGCCTCAGATAGGGAGGTCCTAGTTCCGGGGACCCTTATCACATCACCAAAAGTCGTGACTGCTACCCCATCCTTCGTAGATAGTTCTGCGATCATGTCGATCTCGCTCCCGGGAGTCACGCAGACCGGGCATCCAGGGCCAGCGACAACCTCAACGTTGCTCGGCAAAAGGTCCCTGATCCCGAAGTGCGTGATCGTCCACTCATGGGTCCCGCAGACATGCATAATCCTGACAGTTATCCCCTTGGACTCCTCCTCGATCTTCTGGGTCACCTTCTCCACAAGTTTCCTGTCCCTAAACTTTGAGAACAACAGCCAATTACCCCTCAGCTAGGACCTCTTTCCACGCCTTCAATATCTCTTCGGCCTCGTCCTCTCTTATCTTGGCTATGGCGTATCCGGTGTGTACGAGTACATAATCCCCAACATTAACCCCTGCATCTGCGACCAACGCGAGCGAGGCCTCCCTCTTCACCCCGCCTATCTCTATCTCAGCCCTATCCCCCTCAATCCTCACCACCTTAGCGGGTATAGCTAGGCACAAAACAGACACCTTAAAAAGCAAAAACCATTATCTCTAAGTAAAACTTTGTGGTGGTTGCCATGTCGAAAACAATTACCATCCTCGCCCTTTCAGACATACATGGCAAGGAATACTCTCTGAGATCGATCCTAGAGTCCTCTCTCAACTCTTACAGAATAGACGCCATCTCTATCTCCGGAGATATAACCCACTTCGGGTCGTCAGAAGATCTCAAAAAAATCCTCGGGATAGTAAGCGAGGCTGGAAGACCATTCTTCTACGTACTGGGAAACTGCGACCCTCCCGAGTATAAAACTGGCATCAATTCCTTGGGCGTATGCCTCGAGGCAAATTGCCACAAAATTGGGGAGGTCGCCTTCGTCGGCTCGGGGGGATCAACGCCAACGCCTTTCGAGACCCCCTTCGAGGTGGAGGAGGATACACTCGTCCGGAACATAAGTGGCGCCTACTCAAAGTGCGGGGGCTCGGCAACCTTCTTGGTCACCCATAACCCTCCCCTCGGGGCTGTGGTGGACCTGACAAGGGGTGGGGCGCATGTTGGCAGCAAGGCACTTCGCGACCTTATCCTGAAACTTTCCCCCAGGGCGTTGCAATGCGGTCACATACACGAGGCGCGTGGCAAGGAGACCATCGGTAAAACACTCGTCTTCAACCCAGGTCCCGCAATGAGGGGGAACTACGCGATAGTGACGCTGAGCGGTGAGAATGTTGATGTCCAGCTCTGGACAGTGTAGCTCTTTCTACAAGGGCGCAATCCGCTACATCGAGGCAATGTGCAAGGCAGCCTTCGACGATGTAGGCTCCCACGGGTGGGAACACGTAGAGAGGGTTCGTACACTGTGTAAGAAGATAGGAGAAAAGGAGGGGGCTGACCTGCTTGTGCTGGACCTGGCTGCCCTCTTCCACGACGTAATCCGCGTAAGCGAGGATCATGCCATGCAAAGCGCAGAGTTTGCACGCTCCGTTCTCTCGACTATGGGATTTGGCGATAACATCTGCAGCGCGGTCCACGAAGCCATCGCAAGCCACAGCTACACCAGTGGAAGGATTCCCAAGTCGCTAGAGGCAAAGGTGCTGTCAGACGCCGACAAACTCGACGCGATGGGCGCCACTGGCATATACCGTACCATCCAGTACAACACAGAGCGGGCTCTGCCCCCTGCCAGAATCTTGGAGCACGTCAGGAAGAAGCTCCTGAACCTGCCGTCCCTCCTCCACACCAATTCTGCAAAGGAGATCGCAAAAAGGAGGATCGCAATAATGGAGCACTATGTTCAATGCTTTGAGGAGGAGCTCTTGGAAACAAGCATCTCAAGGTAAGACTCCGTTGTGAGCCTATTTTTATCTATACCGAGCATCTCCGAGACCCTCAACAATCTATCCTTCAACCTTTCCGCCTCCTCCGGCGAGTCCTCCTTCATTAAAACCTCCATCTCCACAAACCTCCCCAGCCCTTCGACATCGTCGAGCGAGACCAGCACCCCNTCCACCAGGAACTCCCTCCTCCTCTTCCTTATCACAAAGGCCTTCTCAAAGCCAAGCCTCTCGAGCAGGCTCACAGCCCCCTCAGGATCCTCCAAGCTCACCTCTATCTCCTCCCTCATCTTCGCCCCCGCCCCAACCCTCCTACCCTTGAAAGTCAAGGTGTAATTCTCCCCCTCCCTCCGGAGCCTCAGGGCCTCGTCCCTCTCCGCGAAGTCCCTACAAGGGTGCCTGAAATAGACGTCCTCTTGGAAGACCTCCCTGAGGCGCTTACCCCCTGCCTTCTCTATCCTCTCACTCAGGTCCTCCTCAACCTCAGCCTTAACCTCAACCTCTCTTCCCAAATAACCCCACCCAGAAATCATTCCCTCTGGCTACAAAATGAACCTTCCTCTTTCTCCGAAGGAAAAGGTTTTAAAGAGGCGCATGTTGTTACTCTTCCGACTGGTTGGTGCATCATAAATGGCAATCAAAAATGGAGATTTCGTGCTCTTAGACTACGTCCTGAAGATCAAGGACACAGAGGAGGTTTTTGACACAACCTTGGAGGAGGAGGCAAAGTCTGCCAACGTTTACAACCCTGAAAATGTGTACGAGCCGCGCCTCATTGTAGTGGGTCAGGGCTGGATAATCAAGGGGCTGGAAGAGAACCTTATCGGACTCGAGGAAGGTCAAGAAAAGACATTCGAGATACCCCCCGAGAAGGCATTTGGCGAGAGAGACCCTTCAAAGGTCAGAATAATCCCTGCGAGAGAGCTGACTCGTCAGGGCATAACGCCGAAGCCAGGCGGTCGGATAGAGGTGGGGGGCGCGATCGCGACGGTCAGAAGTGTGGGCAGCGGGAGGGTCACGCTCGATTACAACCACCCGCTCTCCGGCAGAATGATACTGGCAAAGGTGGCTGTCAGAAAGATCTTGACCGATCCTCTTGAGAAGATCAGGGAACTCGTCCACAGAAGGATCCGCGGAATTCCAAAAGAGAAGTTCATAATCTCCAAGATCGGGAGCATAGTAACTATTGAGATGCCTGAGGAGTCTTTCACTTTGGAGGACATACAGTTCGCAAAGAAGGGGATTGCGAGGGATCTCGGAAAACACTTTGAAGACATAACATCAGTCCAGTTCATCGAGACGCACAAGATAAGGCCAGCTGAGAAGGCAAAGCCGGAGAAAGCCGCTACAGAGAAGGCACCTCAAGNCGAAGCTGAAACCGGACAGAAAACAGGAGCAGGNGCTGAACCGAAGGCTGAGGCAGAACAAAAAGTAGAGAAGACCCAATAACTCCTGGCATTCTATAATCCGCCAGCTTAGCCATCATTCCACAGTGATGACATGGACTTTCCTAAGGTTCTTTCCACACAAAGCGAGCTCTGAAACGTCCTCCATTATTTTTGTTATCTTGACTTTCGTACCTTTTTTGATCCCTTCTGGCATACAATAACCTTTAAGTGTGCACCCCTTCTCCCTGCAATCCTCATAGACGAAGGATATTATCGCCCCCTCTACCGCAAACTGGGCCTTCACAAGCACCTCCATAGGCGCCTCGGCCACTTTAGCCACCACGACCTTCCCTTCGTACAGTTCGCAGTAGTGCCACTTGTCTCTCACCTCTATAACCTCGTACACACGCCCCGGCACGAGCCTTCCCATGCAAGCGCTGAAGAGTCTGCATCGCTTACATACTTCGGGCGGGGTCGAGGCTACAAATCTGAACCCCTTGGATGCCTGCCCCTCCCCGACCATGGTGACTATCTCTTTCAACCTTTCCCCCTCGACTCTTTAGATGAGCCAAGATTGCACTCGATTCTCTTATTACATGCACTCGGCGAGAAAGCCCACGGTTTTAACCGTGGGATGAATCGCCACTAGATTTATATTTCTTATAATTATTAGTACTTTCTGGTGTGGTCCGGATGTCCGAAGGCTCGAATAAGGCTCC
>QNVH01000078.1 GCA_004347955.1 Thermoproteota archaeon
GGACCTCCATCATAGCCCTTGCAAGCGCTTTCCCGTGGGGTACCAGCTCCGGGGCGAGGTCCTCGATGATCGCGATGTCGCCAACGATGTCAAATGAACGCGGGAGCAGGGCAAGGAGGTTAGGGGGCAGGGTGCCGTCCAGAGCGGACATAAGATCCTTAGGTCTTTTCTTCGGAGGAGGGAGAGCTGAGCGCGTGACCTCCAGCCGAGATATTTCGCCAAGAGCCTTCATCTCGTCCGGCGATGGGTTTCGGATTACAGGGATGAGAACAGAGCCTTCGCTCGGCGTTATGCTTCTGGAGTGATCGATAATTCCGAGCCTTTGGAGGGCGCGCCTCAACGCCTCAGCCTTCTCGCGGGGCACCCTTATGCAGAGATCTGAGTTTGCACTGCCCATTTTTTGATCCTCTGATGGCTATTTCTATCTGTTATCATTAGGTCGGTTCGATTTTATTGTTATTGTTTGTCAGCGGGTCCATATTTAACCTCTATCCCCGTTGCGTCCATGAGGCTCTTCTTTGAGATTATCCCTTTGTCGAATGTTACCATCTTCCTTTTTCAGACTATCGCATATTGCCATGTGCTGGAAATCCGATGCATTCAGTTATAATCCGCGAGAAGCATGTCCCATAAAGGCTCCCTCGGCGATAGGGGTAATGAACGGTTGATTACTTCCTGACAGGTATGTACGGCAATCAAGAGGTGCCCATGACCTTGTAAGGCGGGCAAGCCTGTGAAACCAGACCTTCTACGCATACATAGGTTAAAACTAATTTGAGAAAATTTTCTTAACCTGTGGACAGACAAGTATTAAATCATCCTACGCCCATTATTGAAAAGGAACAGCTTCTCCTGAGGGCTTATTAATGGACTTTATAGACTGCCCTGAATCAAGGTGGTCAAAATACCCTTCTGGGAATAAGCTGGGAGGCTAGGTCAATATGGCTCCCCGCATCATCATCTGCATCCCAGCATACAATGAGGAATCTACGATAGCAAAAATGGTAATACGCGCTAAGCCGTACGGGCATGTGCTTGTTTGCGACGACGGCTCCGTCGACATGACAAAGGACATAGCAGAGGCACTGGGCGCAGAGGTGATAAGACACTCCGTAAACAAGGGGAAGGACTTTGCGCTGAGGTCACTATTCATGAGGGCAAAGGAGATCGGTTTCGACATATTGGTCACAATAGACGCTGACTGCCAACATGACCCCTCAGAGATCCCAAAACTGGTGGAGCCCATAATTTCTGGAAAGGCAGACGTTGTGAATGGGAGGAGGCTCGGTAGCCCTGAGATGCCACTGTCGAGGCGGATTGGAAACAAGTTCCTGAGCCTTCTCTTCAAAACGGGAGTTGAGGATGCGTTCACTGGTTTCCGGGCCTACAGCAGGCAGGCTATCGATGCCCTGAAGGTGGAAGGGAGGGGGTACCTTGTGGATGCATGGATAATGAAAGAGCTAAGGGAGGCGAAAATAAGAATCATAGAGGTGCCAGTCTCGGTCTCCTACACCATCGAGAAGAGGGGGGTGCTGGCGCACTTAAGCAAGATAATCAATGCATGGATATCTCAGACGGTCGAGCGCAAACCCCTCGTATACCTTGGAATCCCCGGCGCTATCTTCTTTTTGGGCAGTCTCTTCGCCGCGTTTAGGGTTTTGATGATATTCCAGTCGACCAAGGCGATCGCGATTGGCACTGCCATTCTATTCCTCGCCTTACTCTCGGCTGGCATATTCATGATGATCTCGGCCCTGGTTATAGTAGTGCTGAAATCTCTTCTGAGGAGTCGCAGTTGAAGCAGATATCTAAGATAATCATCATCGCTCTCACAATACGCCTGCTTATAGCTCCCTTCACAGCCCATCCCTTTGATATGTACTGCTGGTATTCATTCTTCGCCAACCCAACCATCAGCTACGCCCGTCCGCTCTGGGATCTGACGCTTTATCTCCTCTCGATTGTTTACCAGTTCTTGAGACAAATTGACCTTGCTCCCCTCCCAGCCTCGCTCCTGCCCACATACATGCACCCGCAGTGGGGAGTCCAGATCATCACCCCTCCCCTCTTCAACATACTGGTCAAGCTCCCCTCCATTCTTGCAGACATTGGTACAGCCCTTTTACTATACCGGATGCTCCCAGAGAAGAAGGAGTTTTATTCTGCTTTGTTTCTCTTCAACCCCCTCACTTTATGGATATCCTCTGGCTGGGGGCAGTACGACTCCCTCCCCGCCTTCTTCACCGTCCTGGCAGTCTTCCTCCTCATGAAGTCAAAGGCAGCCTCCTCGATCCCCCTCCTCATTTCCGCCCTACTGAAGGTCTATCCGATCGCCTTTGTCCTCCCCTCCGCCGTCCTACTCTCAAAAGAAGGGAGGAGGAAGCTCCTCTTGTTTTTCGTTCCATTTTTCCCATTCCTGATGCTGACACTTTTGAACCCTGGTATCCTCCTCCTGTTCTCCCCTCTCCAGGGAAAATTCTTTGACATCGTGGGTTTTGGTCTGACCTACTGGTCGATCTCTTTTGTCATGCCTGTAGACTTTGAGGCAGCGAACGTTGCATCCCTTGCCATTCTNGTTATNTTGGGAACGGCTTCAACAATACTCATCCTCAGGTGTAGCTCAAAGGAGAAGTTACTGTTTCTAGCCCTCTCCGGGTTACTCCTTTCAGCCCCGTTCTTCCTTTCCTCAAGGTATGTCGCAGAGCAGAGGTTTGTCTGGCTNGTGCCTTTCCTCGTAATNCTTGTTTATTACAGGGTTATCCCTATGAGCGCATACTGTGGAATCTCTCTCGNTGCCTTCCTATACACCCAGAAGAACTTCCCATTTTACCTCCTCCCCATNGCTACCATAAATAAAGAGTTCATATCCCCGCTCTTCCTCCACACGCAGTCCTTCAGAGCCGTCTCTGATGGCATCATGCTTCCAACACAACTGAGCGGGATTGTGTTGTTCATCCTTGGCTCCTTGTTCTCGGCGCTTCTCTTCTANATGTACATAAAGGGGGCTGCCCACTGTCTCTCTAATGGTAGGAAGTGNTTTTTCTTTCTCCTTCGGTGTTGTCTTGGTATTGTCCAAGTCTACTCCGTTCACCACATTAAGACAATGCACAAGACAGGCGATACCAGAGGTTCGGGNTTAAAAATGTTCGTTGTCGGCTGAGGCTTGACTTTTCTAAATCCTNCACGATACGAGTGCAGCAACCTTCCATGGTGAATTCACTTTAGAGATCATCTGATCTCTTACCGTACTTGATATAGGAGATGAGCTGGAGTACAACGCCNAGCACCAGAAGGTAATAAGCATANACTGCCAAGTCATTTGCGACCTTGTCGTATTTCATGGCAAGAGCGACCGCTGCAAAGATCAGAAGAACCATGAACATAATTATAAATGGCGCGCCCCAGTTCTCCTTAAAATACTGCGACTTTAGCTTTATTTTGATTCTCATAATAAACCAATAATAATAACAACCTTCTCACTCTATAATAATTTTGATCCTCTGGCTCACAATCATTAAAAAATGCTGAAAGTCTTGCCTTCAGGAATTGGGAATGTCAGGATTACCCCTTATAGGCAAGGAAGTCCTTTGAATAGGGGAGGAGGCAGTCTAACCAGTGAAGTAAGTTCTTCAGTTCCTACTTTTTATTCTTATCATAATAATATTCTAAAGTCCTTCTGATGCCCTCCCTTAGGTCGACCTTAGCCTCAAATTTCAGTATCCTCCTTGCCTTTTCTGTGTCTGCCTTTGTGTGCATCACGTAATTCTTTATAGGGTTTGGAACGTAGACTGGCTTTATCGAGGTCCCTAAAGCCTCATTCAACATCCTCACCAACTCATTGAATGATGTAGACAAACCTGTCCCAACATTNACCACCTCTCCCTTCAGGTCAGACCTCATAGCCAAAATGTTTGCTTCCACCACATCGTCCACGAAAATGAAGTCCCTTGTCTGNTTTCCATCTCCGTATATTACAGGGCTCTTCCCTTTCATAATCTCCCATATGAACTGAGATACGTTGTTCGCGAACCTTCCTTTGTGTTCCTCCCCGGGACCATAGACAGAGAAGTACCTCAGCCCGACGCTCCTCACGCCGTGGAGCTCTGCGTAGAGTGATGCGATCCCCTCCCTCGCATAGAATGAGTACTCATAGAATGAGCCGGGTCTGACCACCATATCCTCCCTGTGCGGGGGTTGGCACCTGCTGTAGAGCGAGGATGTGGAGGCGTATACAACTGGTATATCCTGCTCTCTAGCAACCTCCATAATGTTCAGAAATCCTTTAACATTGACGTCCACACTCTCCCTCGGATCCGGGTAGAACATCGGCGCAGAGCTCCTGGCAGCGTCGTGGAAGATCCCATCAATCCCCTTACTTGCTGCTCTTTCTATGAGCTCTCGCTCACGCACATCCCCCCTAAAAACTTCAGCCCCGCTGGGGATGTTCTCCTCCCTCCCCAGGCTCATGTCGTCGATGACAACAACATCATGTCCATCTCTCAGGAGCTTCTTCACTATATTAGAGCCTATGAAACCCGCCCCGCCAGTGACTAGGTACCTCATGATAACACCGTTCTGTAATTAGTAAGGCTCTAAATAAAAGAATTTTCAGTTTGATAAGCGGATCTTTTAGTATTGGGTGAATTGCTCACCATCACACGGAGCTCAACAAACCATGACTCCTATACATCTTCCACTCTCTAAGCCAGAATCTTCTGAACCTGGGACCAACGATTGTTTTCTAAACTCCGCACAGCGCGGATATCGTCTTCATCTCCACGAAAATAATATATGCCGTACCATGAGGTTGAGTAGCGTTCAAGTTTAACCTTTTTCTAAGGAGGCTTCTAACGGAAGGGGAGGATGGTATAAGAGCAGAAGCCTGTACACCCCTTCTTCCACTTTTTTGTGGCTCTTA
>QNVH01000079.1 GCA_004347955.1 Thermoproteota archaeon
AACGGCTTCACCCTCAATGACCAGAAGTCCCTCTATGACGAACTGAGGAGAACCCTCAGCACCAACAAGCTCATCACATTCTTCAACAAGACCGACATATCAACTCCCTCCCAGATAGCCTCAGCCGAGTCCATATTTGGTCCGTGCAAGAGGATGGCTGCTGCCCAAGGGCAGGGGCTGGAGGACTTCATCAATTCTGTCCTGACCGAACTTGAAAAACCATAGTGAATGTGTTCCATTTTGGTAATCNACCGCCAGCCAATCTAAAAAATTTGCAACCATCTTCAGAATTNCAAGGAAGAACGGGGTCGCTCCGAAGAGCGAGAATGATAAGGAATTTAAAATCAAGAAAATGTTAATGTTAAATTTAATTTTAAATTTCAAAATGAGCACAGAATGGAATCAATTCAACTTGCCAATCATAGGATCGCTGTGAACCTCAATATATGCCCGCCCCCTCCACCCCCAAGGTCGCAGACCCTCCTGGTCCTTTAACCACCGACCACTTCACCCCTAGGAACCTTTCCGTCAGCCAGATCATCGTCTCCGCATGCATGGTCAGCTCAGTAACCCCGATCTCAGACCGCCCCTTTGCCATCGCCACATAAATGATGAGCATGTCCCCGAGGTGCCTATCTACAGCCATTCCTGTCTTCAACTCTGCCAGGAGCTTTTCCGCTGCCTCCCTGCCCACCTCCTCTGCCCTCTTCTCCTTCGCCCCAAGGACGTCTGCGCCTATGTTTGGTCCATCCTCAATCTCTGCCCACAGGGCTATCCCGCTACCAGGCCCGTCCCCCTCGCCCCTCTCTTCGGCCACCCTTACATCCTCCATCCCTGCATCCTTTATGATTCTGACGGCAGAGGATGCCTGTCTACTTGCCACATGCGCCGGCAGGTTCGTGCAATGTGAGATGCCCCTCACAGCCACTGCCTTGCCCCTCTTCACAGCGGTCATGGGCAAAAGAGTCCTGGCAGGTCTGACCCCCAAAACAACCCTCCCTCCCCCTCTGGGGTAATGCCCCCTTCTCAGGAGCTCCAAACTACAGTCCAAGCCCATCCTCCTGAACGCATCGAGAGCTACATACTTGAAGTAGTCTACAGTCGGGCTCCACGGGACATCCGTGCCTCCGATTACAGTAACCTCTGACGGTCTTTTAGCGAAGGAGAGTATCGGCAGTAGCGTCTGCATGACTAGCGTCACGCTGCCAGCGGTCTTTATATCGAATGTGTACTTCCCGCCAAGGACCTCTTTCGGCTCAAAGTAGATCTGCATGCTGCCTATTGAGAGCCCTTCCACAAAGGCACCCGATACCTCTGCCGCAGCCTTTAAGGCCGTCATGTGCTGTGGCTGCAGACCTGGCTTTGGTCTTCTTCCCCTTATATTGAAGACTCTGATCGGTCTGCCAGTGAGGCACGAAAGCGCCACCGCACTCCTAAGGAGCTGCCCCCCGCCCTCCCCGTAGGAGCCATCCAATTCAAGCACTGCGGGCATGAGTTAATCTTTTCTACATACGAAATTTAACTCTATTGTCGAGTAGCCAAACTCCCGAGGTAGCGATAGAGTGATCGAAATACCCGTAAAGATCTCCACTATAAAGCTCGGCTCCAATTGGTTCTCTTTAGCCTTCGATCACGACCTCCGCCTGATAGCCAACTCCATTCCAAGCACCAGCCCAGAAGAATCCCGCAGGTCTTTGACCATTTCTTTGGCTGCAAGGCGCATTAAGGAGTACTTTGAGTCTGTGCCTGACCCAACAATTGTTGAACAGTTCACATCAGCCTTAAACTCTGGGATTAAAAACATCCGCCTCTCATATTATGGTATCCCGCAATTTCAGAAGCAGGTGCTCATCATGACGACCATGATACCTAAAGGCAGGGTTGCCACCTACAGGAGCATAGCAGCCGCCCTTGGAAAGCCGAATGCACAGAGGGCGGTCGGAAACGCCCTTGCCAGGAACCCTTTCCCCGTCATAATACCCTGCCACAGGGTCATCAGGTCAGACCTGTCCCTAGGGGGCTATTCAGGTGCCCACGGGAAAAAAATCAAAGAGATCCTTCTTATCCGGGAAGGGGTCAAAATACAGAATGGTAAGGTCATGGAGAAGTTTCTCCTGGCCTCAGATATGTTATCTTATCGCTCCTCGTTATGTCCCTGAGCCTCTCAACCCCACCGATGCTCTTTATGACCTTAACTACGGCTGGTGGTACCAAACTCTCCCATTCCTCACCGCTGAGCATCCTCCTCCTTATCTCGGTCCCAGAATACTTCGCCCTGTCAAAGAGTGGCTGCTCCCTAGCCTCTATCCCTCCCTCCCTGAAGAGCCTCCTCGCTAATGGGTTCCCGGTGTAGACCACATCAAAGTGGGGGGTCAAGGACTTTACATGCGTCACCCACAGTGCGTTGTTCCAAACGTCGGGAATCGGGATTATGTAGCTGCACCTCTCGATCAGTCCCTCCTCCCTGAGCGCGCTCGAAATCATAGTTATCCTCTCGCCGGCTGTGAACGGGTTATCTATGGTGTGGCTTATCTGCGCACTCCCTATGCCTATTATGAGGTCGTCCGCCTCCTTCAGTATGCACCTAATTACCTCTAAATGCCCCTTGTGGAACGGCTGGTATCTTCCTATAAGGAGCGCCCTCAACCATCTCCCCTCCAAACGTGCTATAAGTATTAGGTCTCTTCATGGCTTTAACACTGTCGGAATAAAACTCCTGTCCGTCCCTTGCAGGGTCTCAAGGATCCAAAACCGCAAACCGCCTGCCAACCCCTAAGCCAGTAACTTCCTTGGCGCTGCCCTCCCTGACGGAGATCTCATAGTGCCCGCTGCTGCCCTTTATGATGAGGATCTCCCCCTCCCTGCCTTCGGAATATGTCCTAGCGTGCCTCGCCCTAAGCCTCTTGCCTTCGAACTCGATCACGCACTCCTTTTCGGCCAAGTCACCCTCAATTAGGCTGGTCACAAGGTTTCCAAAGCGATCAACGAATAGAACCTCGCCTTCAGCTCTACCCTCGCTAACCTCCCTAAAGAACTCCAAATCTTTGACTATCTCGACCTTCCCGCCTACCTTCTCAAATTCACCCCCATTAGCCAGGAAGGCTGCCACTGGCGAAAATATGTCTCTGCCGTGAAAAGTACTCGAGATATCTTCCAAGAAGAGTTCCCTGTTGGAGATCTCCCTCATCTCAACCACCCCGTCCTCCCTCGCGGCGGGAATTAGCACCCCGTTGTCTGGACCTACAAAGTAGTAGTTCCTGCTTCTGACTGCTATCGCCCTCCTTTCTGAGCCTACACCAGGATCGACAACCGCCACATGCACCGTCCCTAAAGGGAAGTACTTGTAGGATGAATAGAGCACGAAGGCTCCGCCCTTCACATCGAAAGGCTGCACATCCGTCCCCAGGTCGATAACCTCTGCGGTGGGCGCTATCCTCTTTATAACCCCCTTCATAATGCCCACGTAGTGCCCACCAAAATCTGTGGTAAGCGTAACTATCACAATCTCCACCCTGAGAAACCTATATAATCTCCTTAAATAATCTCATACAGAGGTGCCTTATTTGAGTCTGCCTCAGCTCATAATGCTCCCTGGTCCGACGAATGTCCCCCCGAGGGTCTACTCCGCGATGTGCAAACCCATGATAAATCACAGGGGGGCAGAATTCCACGAGATATTCTCGCGTTTACTCGAGAACGCCAAGAGGGTCTTCCAAACCGAAAACGACCTATTTGTCCTCACCTCCTCCGGAACTGGGGGAGTTGAGTGCGCTGCGAGCAATATATTGCTCCCCGGAGAGAAGGTCCTAGTCCCCGTCTATGGCACCTTCAGCGAGAGGCTCTCAGACGCCTTCAAGGTCTACGGGGTTAAGGTTGTTGAGCTCAAGGTCGAGATGGGGAAGACCCCAACTAAAGAGCTCATCTCCTCTGCCCTCGAAAAAGACCCCGAAATAAAGGCAGTTGCGGTTGTCTACAACGAAACCTCGACAGGAACCACGGTCAGGGATCTCCCAGAGATCGGGAAGGTCGTCAAAGACCGTGGTCTCCTCTTCATAGTCGACGCCATATCCGTTCTGGGCGGGGACGACCTGCCGACGGACAAGTGGGGCGTGGATGTCTGCATAACCGCGACCCAGAAGTGCCTCGCGACGCCGCCAGGTTTGGCGCTCATATCTGTCAGCAAGGACGCCTGGAAGATGATCGAGAGGGCCAAGCCCAGGACCGAATATTTTGACCTTATAAAGTACCGTAAGTTCAGGGACGAGAAGAGGGAGACGCCCTTCACACCCGCCGTGAACTTGATCTTTGCCCTGGACGAGGCCCTCCAGATGATATTGGAATACGGTCTAGAGAGGTGGATAGGGCGGCACAAAAAAGCCTCCATGGCATACTACTCCGCATTCTCTGCCATGGGGCTCTCGTTCTTTGCCGAAGAGAGAAGCAGGTCAAACGTGGTGATAGCCGTGAACACCCCCGCCGGTGTGGCCTCAAAAGACCTGAGAGAGATCATGCGAAAGAAGTACGGCGTGGTAGTCGCAGGGGGGTTTGGCACATTGAAGGATTCAATATTCCGAATAGGAAATATGGGGGTAATAACTCCAAAGGAAGTCCTGACGACAATCTCTTCGGTGGAGGCGTCGCTCCAGGAGCTGAATTACAAAGCCCCTCCCGGGTCTGGGATCAGCGCCGCCCTCCCATTCCTAAAGGACCTTTGATGCCCTTCGCAGAGAATCCTTTACAATCAGTCGGCGAGGGCTCCCCCCGGGAAGAGAGCGGGTATCTGATATGATTCCGAGTAGAGGGAACTAATGAATAGCTACCTCTATCCATTAAGTACGCGCCATTATAAAAAAGGTGCCCAGAAAACCCAGAGCTTTAGCTCTCGGATGAA
>QNVH01000008.1 GCA_004347955.1 Thermoproteota archaeon
ATGGTGTGAGTTTTAAACCCGAGTATTCTTCCAGCCTCTCTCGGACTGTAGCTGCGTTCCATATGTTTACGATATTAAAACATACATCAATATATATTTTCCATTAACTGTTTATTTCCCTTTCTCAATATGATTATGGCTTAGGATAAGTTAATAAGCAGGAACTTTCAGAGGAAGGTTGGGCAGAAGTGAAGGAACTGACGCATGTTCAGCTCTTTTTACGGAAGCCCAATAAAAAGTTGAGAAGGAGGGAAGAAAGTGGGATATTATCGCGAGGGCCGCCAGAGATTTGGCCCTAGGCGTGGTCCGGCCAGCTTCGGTCCCAAGCCCGTAGAAGAGGGCAAGGAATACGAAGTCGACATTAAGGAGCTTAGCAGGCGCGGCGAGGGTATAGCCCGTGTTGAAGGGTTCGTAATCTTCGTCCCGAACACAAAGGCTGGAGACCATGTAAAGGTTAAGGTAACGAAGGTAGCGAACAGGTTTGCAACTGCTGAGGTTGTACAATAAGCCGAAAACTGTCTGATTGACGGTTTTCCTCTTTTTTTATTTTTATGGTTGTTGATTGTAATATTATGGCTTTATTTTTTGCATATTGTTACGCTATACTTTATTCACTAAGAAACGCTGTTTTGGGATCTATCACAACTAACTATATGAACATATAGGTCCCTTTATCTTAAATAGCTCGGGCATCTTGAGGTGTTTTCATGATCCAAATTAAAAAAAGCTTTGGTGTACTTCATGTTTCCAATGACTTGTCAATTTCCGTAAATGGTTCTAGACTCCCCCCATCCTTCAGGACCTTAGAAGACCTTATACCTGTGATTTACGATGTTGACTCCGTCAGGGATCTTCCCAGAAGCGCAGTCCTTTATAGCATGTACCGTGGCTTCTCTTTGGATACCCACTCCACAATCTTCAAGAAGAAAAAGGTGCGTTTTGATATCACAGTAATGGCTGATATAAGGCTTGGAAAAGAGTTGAACAAGACCCTCGGGCATTACCACCCTCCGGCAGAGGACTCGCTTTCTTATCCAGAGTTATACCAGGTCATTCATGGGGAGGCGACCTATCTCCTGCAAAAGAAATCAGGAGAGGAGATCTTGGACTTTGCTATTGCCAAGGTTAGGGCAGATGAGGCGATCTTGATACCTCCTGGGTACGGGCATGTTACAGTTAACTCTGGCGGAAGTCTCTTGGTGATGGTTAACCTAGTTTCCGACACATTCCAATCCATCTACGATGATTACATAAAAAATAGAGGTGCCGCTTATTACATCTTGGCAGACGGATCCATAGTGCCAAACCGATGCTATAAGAGCCCCCCTCCCCCAAGATATCTATCCAAAAAGTTTCCGATTTCCAAAGACCTCTACTCTGACTTCACCTCTTGCCCGTCCTGCTTCGATTTTCTGAATAGGCCCTCACTGGTGGCAGACGAGTTCCTTTGACCGCTCTGCAAAGTTTTTAAAGGATTATTCTCTAAGTTCGACCGAGGGCTGACTAATGGCCAACACTAAACTAGGATTCTACACTATGGACAACTTCGATTTTAATGGCAAGAAAACGCTTTTGAGGGTTGACATAAACTCGCCTATCGATCCTATGACGGGGAGGATAACCGACGATACTAGAATAAGGAGCCATACTGCCACAATAAAGGAGCTTCTCGAGAGGGGTGCGTCTGTCACCATACTTGCGCACCAAGGGAGACCTGGAGATACTGATTTTACAACTCTGGAAAACCACGCAGTGCTCCTATCAAAATACCTGAACAAGGAAGTAAACTACGTGGAAGATGTTTTTGGTCCCTCTGCCCGCTCCGCCGTATCCTCCTCAAAGCCCGGCAGTGTGACCTTACTTGAGAACGTTCGCTTCTATTCCGAGGAAAGTATCGAAAAAGTCCCAGAAGCCCAGGCAAAAACCTACTTGGTGCGCTATCTTGCTCCCCTGTTCTCCCTCTACGTAAATGACGCATTCGCTACGTCTCATAGGTCTCACCCCTCCCTAACAGGCTTTCCTATGGTCTTACCATCATGTGGAGGCAGGTTGCTTCAAAAGGAGGTTGAATTTCTCAGCGATGTCATGAGCACCAAATCCAAGCCATGCATATTTGTTCTTGGCGGCGGCAAAGTCGCCGACTCAGTCCAGTTGATGGAATCGCTTCTGCCTAAGGGGGTTGCTGACAAAGTCCTCCTAACCGGTCTTGTCTCCCATCTTTTCCTCATAGCGAAGGGAGAGCGGCTCGGAAAGGCCACAGTTAAGATCATAGAAGGTAAGGGGCTGTACCCGCTCCTACCTAGGGCCCAAAACCTCCTGAGAAATTACCCCAACAAAATTGTAACTCCGGTAGACATCGCGATTTTAAGGTCAGACGAGAGGGTGGAACTGCCCTTGGGAGATGGACAAGATCACTCTCCAATATACGATATAGGAAGCAGAACCGTGGAGCTCTATTCGAGTATTATGAGGGACGCCAAAGTCATAATAATGCGCGGTCCTGCAGGCTACATAGAGGATCAGAGATTCTCCAAGGGCTCGGAGGAACTGCTCAAGGCGGTGGTCAAAAGTGGGGCCAAAACCCTGCTCGGTGGTGGTCATTTGAGGGCAATATCTGAGAGACTCGGGATAGCAGAAAAAATTGATTACTTCAGCACAGGAGGGGGCGCTTTCATCGCGTTTCTATCGGGAGAGAAGTTGCCTGCTATTGAAGTTCTTGCAGTTTCTGCGCAGAAGTTTAAAGCCGACAGGTGACAATATAATAGCAGGTGTAGAAACATGCCTGTCAAGGTCGCTGTAAATGGTTATGGAACCATTGGAAAGAGGGTCGCCGACGCGATCCTGAAGCAAAAAGATATGGAACTCGTGGGCGTTACAAAGACCAAACCTAACTTCGAAGGGAGAATGGCCGTAAACAAGGGCATAAGGCTCTTCACCACATCACAAGATCGCCTTAAGGCATTTGAGGAAGCAGGCATCGAGGTTCAGGGCACNCTGGAGGACCTCCTAAAAGGAGCAGATCTAGTGGTCGACTGCACGCCAGGTAAGGTAGGTGCGTCCTACAAACCCCTCTACGAGAAGTACAAGGTTAAGGCAATATTCCAGGGAGGGGAAAAGCACGACCTCACCGGCTTCTCTTTCAATGCGGTCTGCAATTACAAGGGCGCCATTGGAAGAGATTTCGTGAGGGTAGTGTCCTGCAACACCACTGGCCTTTGCAGGTCCCTGTACGCAATAGACAAGGCCTTTGGCATTAGGAAGGCGAGGGTTATCTTGGTGAGGCGCGGCGCCGACCCGGCAGAGGACTCAAAGGGTCCCATTAACAGCATAGTGCCTGACCCTGTGACCATTCCGTCCCATCATGGCCCAGACGTTCAGAAGGTGCTCCCGCATATAGACATCACGACGATTGCTTTCGCCGTGCCAGAGACCCTGATGCACGTTCACGTCCTGAACCTCGAACTGAATAACCCCGCGACCGAGGTAGATGTGTTGCAGGCTCTCTCAACATACCCGCGCATAAAGATAATGTCCGCTCAGGACGGGCTGGATTCCACCTCCACAATAATCGAGTACGCCAGGGACTTGGGCAGAGCCCGCTACGATCTTCCAGAGCTAGTCATTTGGAAAGAGTCTCTAAAGTCCTTTGGCAGAGAGATCTACTTCACTCAGGCTGTACACCAAGAAGCGATCGTGGTCCCAGAAAATATAGATGCTATTAGGGCGATGACAAGGCTGACCGAAGACCCAGATGAATCCATGCGTCTAACCAACGAATCTTTGGGTATAGGGAGGTGAAGACGATCTTTAAGAACATACTGGTGCCGATCGACGGTTCTCCCGCCTCAATGAGGGCGCTCGACCTTGCTTTAGAATTTGCAATGCGCGACGGGGCTAAGATTACTCTGATGCACGTAATAATTCCTCCCCCAAATCTNACATCTCAACAGGCAATAGAGGAACTAAAGAAATCTGGGGAGTCAATACTTGAAGCCGCGGAGTCTAGGTGCAAGTGTTTCGGCTTGATCACCAAAAAGATCCTAAAGATAGCAGAGTGGAACCAGAGTTCTGTGGCATCAGAGATCTACGATGAGGTTGTCAGGGGGCGCTACGACTTGGCAATACTTGGATCTAGAGGCTACTCAGGCGAACGTGGCATACTTATGGGGAGCGTTACAATCTCTTTAGCAATAAGCCTTCCCTGCACTATCATCATTGTCAGATGACTGGTGGAAAGATTGCCTCGGAAAATATCCTTCGGAACAGACGGATGGAGATCCAGAACTGACGTNGATTTTAATACCTTCAATGTGCGACTGGTTTCCGGGGCAATCGCCAAATACCTCCTTCTTTTGGGTAAAAATNAGGGCATATTCGTCGGGTACGACGGGCGGGAGGGGTCAAGATCTTTCGCAAGGACTTGTGCTGAAGTCCTCTCCTCTCTCGGAATTCCTTCCTTCCTTCCGCCCCGCCCTATCACCACCCCTATCGCCGCATTCACAGCCCTTCGTTTCTCGCTAGATGGCGCGGTCATGATAACTGCGTCGCACAACCCTCCTGTATATAACGGTATAAAGTTCATCCCAGAATATGGTGGACCGGCTTCGACCGAAATAACCTCAAAGATCGAATCGTTGCTCCCTGAGACCCCGCCAAAATGTAAGGAATACGAACAGCTGGAGCGCGAGGGTCTGATCTCCACATTAGACCCCATCCCTGAATATATCAAGCATCTGAAATCTCTATTGAGCGTTGATGGCTCTACCCTGAAAGTGGCTTTGGACCCTATGCATGGTGCCACGTCGGGCATCGCAGAAAGGGTATTCAAAGAACTCGGTGCCGAGACTATCACGGTGAGGGGCAATATTGACCCGTATTTTGGAGGAATCTCGCCAGATCCGGTCCCTCAGAATTTGGAACCTCTCCTAGCAAAGGTCCTTTCGGAAAAATGCCACATCGGATTCGCCTTTGACGGGGATGGAGACAGGTTAGCAGCGGTGACGGAAAAAGGCACATTCCTGCTGGCAAATCAGATCCTGCCGCTGCTCTACGCCCACCTCTGCGAGAGGCGCTCTATGATTGGCGATGCCGCTCGAACTGTTGCCACCTCGCACCTAATCGACTCTGTCGCTAAAAAGTTTGGTAGGAGGGTGATAGAGACCCCTGTGGGTTTTAAGTACATCAGCTCACTTCTGAGGGATGGTTTAATAGTAATTGGAGGGGAGGAGAGCGGGGGCATAAGTTTTGCCTCACACATCCCCGAAAAGGACGGGATTGCCTCCGCGCTCCTCCTATTGGAATATGTAACTTCTAGCGGTATTTCCCTACAAACCCTTGTAAACGAGATGTACAAGGAGTACGGACACNTAGAGTCCCGGAGGCTAGATATTGTGATCGATCCTGCCATTGAACTCCGTTTAGAAGAAATTGAAGCCCCAGAAACAATTCTGGGGATGAGGGTTATAGGCACAAAAAGAATCGATGGTCTGAAGATCCTGTTGGAGGAAGGATCGTGGATCCTGCTAAGAAAGTCTGGGACTGAAAATGTTGTTAGGATTTATGCGAGTCTAAGGAGAGGGAACGCTTGCAAAGGCTAATTGAATTTGGGAAATCGCTTCTAATGAAACCCTCCTAAAGGAATTCACACAAACCCAAGATGTTAGCCAATCAAACCAATTTGCAGATTTTTTTTGATAATAATTTTGACCCTTTGATAAGACCAATCTGATGGGGTATGTCATACAACATTCACATAATTTTGTTTCTTATGAAACACAAAATTTAATAAAAAAAGCGACTTTTCATCCTGTGGTGAGTGGTTTGCGGCTCAAAACCATTATTGCAGTTCTTGCCTTGGTGATCATTGTAGTCTCTGTAGGCCTCTTACTGACACTTGCGAATGTTCCTGGAGCCCCTCGGCAATCCTCAGTCACAATTCAGGATATGTCCGGAAGAAGTATCGTGCTTTCCCTGCCGGTTAGCAGAGTCGTGATATTGAACTCTTACTGGAACGAAATAGCCTCAACACTGGGCGTCTCTGAAAAGATCGTTGGTATAGATAAATACACACTATCATCAGTATACGTTCCCAAGGTCGTTAAAGAGCGACCGGTCGTTGGTGATCTCTTCAGCGGGGTTAATCTCGAGACAATCCTCTCCCTCAAGCCTGATGCCGTAATTATGGACTTCGGCTACGGCAAGACCGCCGACATTGTGAAGTCATTGGAGTCCATCGGTGTACCTGTCATTTGCATGTACTCAAACAACTTCAATGACCAGCTCAACGCCATAAGACTTTTGGGCAAAGTATTTGGCGTCGAGGCGAGGGCGGATTCCCTAATAAACTTCTTGGAAATAAGGCACTCCATCATAGTGGCCACCGCATCCAAGATACCGGATAGCGAAAGACCGACAGTGCTCCTCTGCAGAGTTGAGAAAGACGGGCTCTTGACGGCTTACGCAAACAGCACTTGGGGTAAAATTGTCGAAGACATAGGCGGAATAAACATAGCGCTAAGGAACTCCCCAAATCAAGCTTGGCCAAAAATCAATCTTGAAACGCTGCTGGCCTGGGATCCAGAAATAATTATAATTGTCGGTTACGATAACCTGGGGATCCAATCCCAGCTCGACTTGATCATGAAGAGTAGCGTATGGAATAACCTTAAGGCCGTAAAAGAGTCGCGCGTGTACACTGTCCTGATTGGTTCTAGGACAGAGGGCGCCTATCTAGACTGGGGACCGAGGATGTTGATTGGCGAGATGAAGTTGGCGAAGATCGTCCAGCCCAAATATTTCGGAGACCTAAACGTTGATGTCGTCTCAGACATGCTATTCTCTACCTACTACACCCAATAGGTGGCACCTTTGCCCCACCAAAGAAAAAGCGCCTTTATCCTTCTGCTCCTGCTACCATTGCCTGTATTTCTTCTATCCTTAACCATCGGTTCCTACCACATCCCGTTTGGGGAAGTGCTGGCGATTCTGTTTCGAGGCATTGATCCGCTTCCCAATTCCTCACAAACCCAAATATACCGCGACGTTATCTTCATGATTAGGTTGCCTAGAATCCTTCTTTCTCTTCTTGGCGGGATAGCACTCTCTGTCTCTGGCGCATCCCTGCAGTCAGTATTCAAGAATCCCTTAGTGGACTCTTACATACTAGGTTTATCGGCTGGTGCTGGGCTGGGAGCGGCACTCGCCATCGCTTTTCTCCCAAATTTCGTCGGTCTTACGCAACTCTTTGCCTTCTCGTTCTCATTCTTAGCCTTCATGTTGACATACTTCGTTGCGCGTGACCGTGGGCAGGCATCAACGGTATCGCTAGTATTGGCAGGCGTGATAGTGACAGCGCTCTTCTCTGCCGCCCTTTCAATGATAAAATTCTTCACATCCTCAGAGAAGCTTTCAAGCGTGGTTTACTGGCTCATGGGTAGTATGGCTGTCTCCGGGTGGGATGAGGTCCTGCAGTCTGGTCCTTTAATAATATTCGCCTTTATCATCATTAGCCTAATGCGCTGGCGGCTTAACGTCCTTTCCATGGGCGACGAAGAGGCAAAGTCTCTGGGCATCAACGTCGAGAGGGACAGACTTGTGATCCTAATAACAACAACTCTCATGGTCTCCTCATTCGTGTCTGTGTCCGGGATTATAGGTTGGGTGGGTCTGGTGGTTCCGCATCTGGTCAGGATGCTGATGGGGACCCCTGACAACAGGATTGTGATACCCATTTCTGCCAGCCTGGGCGGGGTCTTTTTATTATTGGCGGACGATGTGGCGAGGTCCCTGACGTCTTACGAACTACCTGTAGGTGTGATAACGACAATAATCGGAGCGCCTTTCTTCCTTTATCTGCTGAGGAGAAGGGGTGGAGGCTCTTGGAGACAATAGTTTCAGTGGAGGACCTCTCTTTTTCATATGGCGGCACCTTCAAACTGAACTCCATATCTTTAAATGTCTCAGCAGGGACAGTCCTTACACTGTTGGGTCCGAATGGATGTGGCAAGACAACTCTGCTTAAATGCATCAATGCCCTTCTCAAACCAGAAAGTGGCAGGGTGGTAATCTCTGGCAGAAACGCCCACGAACTGAGGAGGTGGGAACTTGCCCGTCTTGTGGGGTACGTGCCCCAGGCTCACGTTCCACCATTCCCCTACTCCACGCTGGATCTCGTGTTGATGGGAAGAACGGCCCACCTCGACTTCTTTCAACAACCCTCAAATCTGGACTACAAGATCGCAGAAAAGGCATTGAGTATGGTTGGGCTAGATCACCTAAAGCACCGCCCGTACGACCAGCTGAGTGGTGGGGAGAGGCAGTTGGCGTTGATAGCAAGGGCGATAGCGCAAGAACCGAAGCTTTTACTATTGGATGAACCCACCGCTCACCTTGACTTCAAGAACCAATTTTTGGTGCTCAGCATGGTGAAACGCATCGCGAGGGAGAACGGAATCGGTGTTATAATGAGCCTCCACGACCCAAATCACGCCATACTTTTTTCTGACACTGTAGCACTAATGAAAAATGGATCTATTTTTGCCGTAGGCCCTTCCCATTTAGTAATCACCAAGGAAAAAATTGAAACTGTTTACGAAATTTCCGTTAGAGTCATCAACCAAACTAACGGCTTTCTTGTGGCACCATCCATGGAGAATTTTTCATAGAACTGGGGAGTTATTTGGGACTAAGGCTGTTGGATCCCCGTAGCTAAAGGTTTCTTCTAAAGATTGTGTAGCTCACAAGCCACAATCCCCCTCAACCCCATAAAGTAAACAATGTAAATCTACAGCTACAACCCGCCATAAAATACAAATTTCTAGTCTGNCAATTCTCAGAAGCAGTGTTTATAGAGGGGGAGGTTTAATTATTATGTTGATATTTGACAACAAAGGAGATCAAATTGAAACGAAAATTCCTCGCTGCCAAAGAAAATCTGGCAGATAAGATAAACGAGATAGCAAAAGAGCATGGCAGGACCGTGTTCAGCATAGTCAACGAGGCCTTGGGCGCATTCATAAGGGCAAATGAATGGGGCAAAGATCTGACTACAATAATAGAGGATGCNAGGATCTTGGAGATCGCAAGGAACTCTGGCATGGTGTTGATGCCCGAACCCCTNCATGAACGTCTGATGGAATCTGCCTCCTTCGACTCAAAAATGAAGGAATATTGGAGGTCTTCTGGTGTGGTTTTCGGAAAGTACCTGGACCTAAACGGCATCAAAGACCTCAAAAAAGTCGAGAGGGTTCTAAAAGAGGTTGTTGGCGTAAATCCTGACATTTCAATCTCAAGTGAGCGGCTCGTATGCATCTCCCCAAGGCTGGGGGAGAAGAGATCTGAGGCTGTTGCGGTTTTCTTGGAGGGCGTTATGAGCAGCATGGGTCTGGAGATCGCGTCAAGAGAGGTCTCGAAGGGAATAATAGTTCTCAAGTTTAAGCGGGAGGGTGAGCCCTAATGCCCGAAAAAGTTGAAAAGAAGCTTGTGGTTGTCAGAGCCGACGTCTTGGAGAAGATCTCCGAGATGGCGAGGAGGGAGAATAAGACCCTATTCGCCTTGGTGAATGAGATACTCCAGGACGCCCTGAAAGTGAGCGAGATGAAGGTGACCGTTGGGGACCTCACGAACTTCTACAGACTGATAAAGGTTCAGAAGGATTCGGGCTCTCTAATTCTGCCATTGGATCTATTTCTCAAGCTCGTACAGAAATGGGAAAACAAAGAGGAACTAGAAAAGGAGTGGTTTTCTGCAGGGGAGTGGTACGGCAAGTATCTAATGGCAAAATTTGAGGATCCGCTCGCCATACTCCCCTCTTTACTTTCAACCTCCCTTTGGCACCTCTCCGAGGTCAANATGGAGGGCAAGTCCGATGGAAGAGCAGTTATCAGCATGATTGCTCCAAATGCCGACCAATTGCTCCTTGAACTCACAGGCAAATACTTGGAGGGCGTTATGAATGCCCTTGGGTTCAGAAGCATAAAAAGTGACATTGTACGCGGAGTAGGAATAATCGAGTTCCTGAGAAAATTATGAATCACAGCCTAAAATGAAACTCTCCACGTTTTGCGCCAAATGCATTAAAAAAAGCCTGCGGCATAAAAAGCAGATCCAGGCGAAGGCCGATAAAAATAAACGGCACCGCCCTCAAAAATTCTTTGGATGCTCCATGAGGTATGTCCCTTGGAGCAAGATCAAAGACTGGTTCTGCACAGCATGCGGTGACTGCTGTAAAGAGTTCAAGGTTCCGCTCAGGGCTTACGAGGCAACTCTGCTATCGAAGATCTTTGGCTTCTACTGCATGGAGCTCGAGGTTGGGGCTACATACCTTAAGAGGGGGTTAAACGGAAGGTGCATCTTCCAGGTCAAGAGCGGAGGGAGAATGGTTTGTGGCATACAATCCATCAAACCAATCGCTTGTAAGATGTGGCCTTTTGCCGTGTTCGAAGCCCCGCGCTATGAGCAAAGAAATGAAGCCTCTTTCGATTTTAGAGGCGAGACTTTTTTTGTCTACGTAAACCCCTTCTGCAGGGGTCTGGTGTATGGTCGGCCTTCCTTGAGGTTAGTTAACTCTGTTATCCCTGAATTCATCGAATTGAGACTTGGCCTGCGAAGGCGTCAGGTGAGATCAACTTCATTCACCATCAAAATACCTGCCCTTGAGCCAAAAACACCCCTTGAAACAGACTACAATAGGATGAAGGTCACACCCTTTTCTCCACTCATAAACAAAACTTGTAGTACACTCACTAGTTTTGGACTGGTTCCCACATTTGTAGACTCCGGCAGTCATAACGGCCGAGTTAATTCATATGAAAATTAAAATTCAAATACCGATGCGGCGAAACTTTAAACGGATGATCAAATGAGGGCAATGGTTCTCAGAAAGACCTCACCTATAGAGACAAACCCCCTAGTCCTTGAGGATATGCCAGTGCCCCAGCCAATTGGCAGGGAGGTACTATTGGAAATTTCTGCGTGCGGAGTTTGTCGCACCGAGTTAGATGAAATAGAAGGGAGGTTGCCCACAAAACTCCCCGTAATACCTGGACACCAAATAGTCGGGAGAGTAAAGGAACTTGGACCTGCCGCCATAAAGTACCACAGAGGCGATAGGCTAGGAATAGCATGGATATACAGTGCATGTGGGGCGTGCCGCTTCTGCATGAGAGGTCTCGAAAACCTCTGCGAGGGATTTATGGGCACAGGGTGTGATGCTGACGGGGGCTACGCCGAGTATGTTTTGGTCCATGAAGATTTCGCCCATCCCATACCTGACGTATTTGAAGATTGTGAGGCTGCCCCGCTCCTCTGCGCTGGGGCCGTGGGATATAGGGCCCTAAAGCTCACGGGAATGAGGGATGGTGCAACCATCGGACTATTCGGGTTCGGATCATCCGCTCACATCCAATTTCAGCTCATAAGGTACCTCTTCCCCAGCTCAAAGATATTCGTGTTCACGAGGAGGAAGGGTGACGCTCCCAGCGAGCTTGCAATGAAGATGGGCGCTGACTGGGTGGGGGCAACTGGAGAAACTCCTCCAGAAAAACTGGACTGTGCCATAGACACCACTCCGACTGGGTCGCCAGTCAGGGAGGCCCTTAGGAATTTGCAGAAGGGCGGTCGCCTTGTAATGAACCTGATCAGAAAAGAAACGCCGATAACCGACCTTGACTATGCCTCTCACCTGTGGGGCGAGAGGGAGGTGAAGAGCGTTGCAAACATTACAAGGGCAGACGTCCAAGAATTTCTGACTGTGGCAGCAAAGATCCCCATAAGACCTGAAGTCAATAGGTTCCGGCTTGAGGATGCCAATGAAGCATTACTCAAACTGAAGCACGGGCAATATCGTGGAAGTGGCGTATTAGCTATCAAGCGTTAGAAATCCCCTCTAATCTCCGACAAGAACTTCTTGAGTTCTTCATAGGTGGGGAGGCCCTCCCTCGCCCCCCTTCTTTGGATCTTCAACGAAGCTGTGGCGATGCCCCACCGCAGGCACTCCTCCTTACTCATACCTCTTATGAAGGCTGCCATGAACCCTGCATCGAAAGCGTCTCCTGCCCCAGTAGTGTCGACAACATTTACCTTTAAAGCCCTACGAGCCTCTTCCTCCTTCCCGTCAAAAGCGTACGCTCCCCTCTCCCCCAGCTTTACGACCACCAGCTTTGCATAATCAGTGAGCTTCCTTGTACCCTCCTTGTACTCTGAGCCGGTCAGAAGCCTACATTCCAGCTCATTCAGGAGCAGGACATCAACACCCTCCAGGTCCTCTGGTCTTAACTCGATAGCACTCCCTCCAGGATCTAAAGATATACAAGCCCGCCCCCGGCTCCCCTTAACCTTCATTAAAACATTCCTGCTCACATTGCTAAGCTGGAGAAACTTTGCAACCGGCAGAGAATCCACGATCGCCTCGAGCTCTGCATTTGCCCCCCTATGGGCGAGCATCCTCCTTCCTCCACCTTTATCGACTAGCACGCAGACCATTCCAGTTTTTTTCCCCTTCATCACTCTCACAAACTCTGTCGCTACGCCCTCCCTCCTCAGTCCCTCAATAGCCTCTTTTCCAAATTCGTCATCCCCGACGCACCCGAGCATTCCGACTTTGAGTCCAAGTCTCGATGCTCCCACAGCAAAATTGGCTGCCGATCCCCCGTGGTAGATCTCCAGATCTGCANTCTCTTCGCCATCCAAGTCTGGTAATTTATTGATAAAAAAGGATAGGTCAATGTTTATGTTACCAACCGATAGTACATCCAACAAAAAAGTGCACCTTATTGCCCTTTCTTTAGCAGTATCCTCGCGTCCACTATTTTGTACCCAACTTCGTACGCAATAGTGGGATTCAGGTCTATCTCACTAATCTGCGGCAGCTCCATCATTATATCCGAAACTTTTACTATGGCGTCAGCCAAGCTATTGATGTCCGAGGGCTTTCTTCCTCTGATCCCCCTCAATATGGGGTAGGCTTTCAGCTCCGAGATCATCTCTATTGCGTCCTCCTTCCCAATTGGTGCGACCCTGAAGGAAACGTCTTTGAAGACCTCNACAAATATGCCTCCCAGCCCAAACATTAAAACAGGTCCAAACTGGGGGTCTTTTTTGGCCCCAATTATCGTTTCCACACCTTGGGGTACCATGCGCTCCACTAGGACGCCCTCCAACCTNTAGCCTCCTTTCTCTGCGATTTCCCTTATCCTTTCAAAGGAGTTTATCGCCTTCTCCTCACTGTCTATATTCAGTATCACTCCCCCAATGTCTGATTTGTGAAGCACGTCTGGAGATACTATCTTCATTACTAGGGGGAATCCGAATTTTCCAACAGCATTCCTTACTTCATCCTGATCTCTAACAACCATCCATTCCCCTACGGAGAGCCCATAATTGCGGCACAACTCCTTCGCTTCTGGCTCAAGCAGCCACCCTCTCTCAGCCCCTCTTCTAATGATCTCCTCCGACATTGCCAACCACAATTTTTTGTAATCCTCAACCAGTTATTAACCTTATGAAAAATGTGCTGGGGGAGTTTGGTTCTGATTAGAAACATAATGCTGTTGGCGGGAAGTTCACAACAAAGAAATGTAAATTGCTATCCATCACAAAAATGTGCACCATTTTATGATTGGGCTTAATTTTGAGGGTAAAAACTGGGATGCCAACACTTCTTTCAAGATGTATATATGATATTAATTCATTTTGAAGGGTGACGCCCAGCCTCTTTCACCCGCTCCAATTTTTCTCTCACGATTTCATTCACAAGCTTAGGATCTCCCTTCGCCTTGGTCTTTTTCATTACCTGACCGATCAGGTAGTTCACAGCATTTGCGTCAGTAAGGGCATCGTCTACTGCTTTTGTGTTCTCTGAGAATACCTCCTCCACCACTCTTTCGATCGTTGCTCTGTCAGCTATCCTCTCCATTCCTCTCTCCTTAACCACTCGGGAGGGCATCTTGCCCGTTTCTACGATTTCTGGCAATATTATCTTCCCGATCTTACCGCTTATAGTGCCTTCCTTTATCATTTGCAGCATCTCTGCCAGTGCCTCGGGCGTGATTTTGGACTCCTGAATTTCCAACCCTTTCTCATGAAGGACTCCCAGCAGGTCGCTCATTATCCAGTTGCTGACATTCTTTGGGTCTCTGTAGAGCCTCACACACTCTTCAAAGAAGTCGGCTAACGCCTTCTCCGAAGTCAGAACCTGGGCGTCATACAATGGTATCCCGTAATCTCTCACGAACCTTTCGGCCCTGGCGTCTGGCAGCTCTGGCATCTTCGCCCTGATCTCTTCCAAATACTCCGGGATGATGTGCAATGGAACTATGTCGGGCTCTGGGAAGTACCTGTAGTCGTACTCCTCCTCTTTCTCCCGTAGAGATATTGTGACCTTCCTTATCTCGTCCCAATGGCGCGTCTCCCTAACCACTCTCTCTCCTTTCTTTATCAGCGAGATCTGCCGTGATATCTCGTAGCTGAGAGCCCTCTCCACTTCTTTGAACGAGGATATGTTTTTGATCTCGACCCTTGCTCCTCCCTCCACCGACACGTTCGCATCGCACCTCATNGCCCCTTCCAGCCCACCATCGAACGCCCCTATGTGCTCCAGTATGGACCTCAACTTCTGCAAGAATATCCTGGCCTCCCTAGGAGAGGCGAGGTCCGGCTCGGTGACAACTTCAAGCAGGGCCATGCCTGCCCTGTTATAGTCTACCAAAGTGTAGGGTGAAAGATCAATGGGACCTATGTGGACTAGCCTCGCAGGATCTTCTTCGAGCTGTATCCTCGTAATTCTTACCCTTTTCTTCTTTGCACCAACGTTTATGTCTAGGTACCCCCCCGTGCAAATTGCGGCAGATCCGTTGGTCTCATACATCGAGATCTGGAAGTTCTTACTCATGTCCACATAAAAGTAATTCTTCCTGTAAAAGGAGGTCTTGGAGTTAATTGTGCTATTCAGAGCCAGTCCTGCCATTATCGCGTACTCTACAGCCCCTCTGTTTGGCTTTGGGAGCGACCCTGGGTGCCCCAGGCATATGACGCAGACATTTGAGTTCGGCTCTTTGCCCCGATAATCTGAGCTGCACCCGCAGAAGAGCTTGGTTTTTAGGTTTGTGAGCTGGCAGTGTACCTCCAAGCCGATCAAAACATTTTCCTCAAGGCTCATTGTCATCCCTCACAGAGGTGGTGCTAAGTTTAACTTCAGCTCATCCTCAATCCTCTTTGCAACTGTCAGTAGCCTGCCCTCCATAAAAGGCGGTGCCATGATCTGCAAACCTACAGGCATACCATCAGAAAACCCGCATGGTACCGATATTGCAGGTATCCCAGCCAGGTTTATTGTGACAGTGTCTATATCCGTCATGTACATGGCGAGGGGGTCTGCGACTTTTTCACCTAGCCTAAATGCTGTAGTTGGCACAGTCGGTCCCACAATCACATCAAATTCCTTGAATAGCCTCTCGAAGTCTTTCCTTATCAGAGTCCTCACTTTGAGCGCCTTAAGGTAGTAGCCCTCATAATAGCCTGCGGATAGCGCAAAAGTGCCGAGAATCACTCTCCTCTTCACTTCCATCCCGAATAGGCTCCTCGTCCTCGAGTATGAGGTCGACCAGTCCATCCCCTCGTCCTCTGCCCTCACTCCGTACCTGATCCCGTCATACCTAGCCAAATTCGAACTCGCCTCAGACATCGCAATGAGGTAATAGGTAGGGAGCGCATACTTCAAGGTTGGCAGATTTGTCTCGCTGTACTTTCCTCCTAGACTCTCGAGGATGTGTATGCTCCTCCAGACCTCCCTCGCCACCCCCTCCTCTGTGCCCTCCCCAAAAAACTCCCTCGGCACCCCGATCCTTAGCCCCTTGATGTCCCTCTCCAGGTATGAGAGGTAGTCCTCGCGTGGCCTGTTGACCGAAGTTCCATCCATCTCATCATAGCCAGCTATAACGTTCATCATCAGAGCGCAGTCCCTCACATCACGTGTCATCGGTCCTATCTGCTCCAAGCTGTTCGCAAATGCCACCAGGCCGAACCTGCTGACTAATCCGTAAGTCGGCTTCAAGCCTACTATGCCACAGAAACTCGCAGGGCACCTCACCGACCCTCCGGTGTCGGAGCCAAGGGCTGCAGCCGCCTCCCTTGCCGAAACGGCCACGGCGCTCCCACCTGAGGATCCCCCCGGAACCCTAGACTTGTCCCACGGGTTCTTTGATGGAAAGAAAGCACTGTTTTCTGTGGACGAGCCCATGGCAAACTCGTCCATGTTGGTCTTTCCAATAATTATTGCCCCTGCCTCCTTTAGCCTTTTGACCACCGTGGCGTCATAGGGAGGGATGTAATTTTCAAGGAGCTTGGAACCACATGTCGTCCTCAACCCCTTCGTGCATATGTTATCCTTGACAGCTATGGGTGCCCCCGAGAGCGCCCCTGTAGGGGGACTCAGTTCTGCCCCATTAACGGTTATGTAAGCGTTGAGTTCGTCATCATACCTCTTAATCTGTTCACTATACGCCTCAATTGCATCTTGCCAGGTGAATTCACCCGACCTAAGAGACTCGCTGAGTTCAAAGAGTGTGAGGTCTACCAGCCTCAAAAATATCCCACCTATACGATCTTGGGTGCCACAAAGAAGCCATCTTTCGTCTTGGAGGCGCTCGAGAGTGCCTCCTTCTGTGACAGAGAACTTTTAACTTGGTCTTCCCTGAGAACATTAACCATCTCGACCACATGAAATGTGGGCTCCACCTCGCCCAAATCCAGTTCGTCTAGTGTTTTGAACGCCTCCAGTATTCTATTCAACTGATGAGTGATCTCTTCTTTCTCCTTCTCCTCCAATTCAATCTTTGAGAGAAAGGCAAGCCTCTCGGTCCGCTCCTTGGAGACTATTTTCAGAGACTCCATGTGACATCCCAGTCTATATCTCGCCCTTTGGTTAATAAAAATACTGCAAACTCTTCTGAATATATTTCAGTAAAATATATATTTGAGAATAATAATAGGGAGGGGTGGTGTTAATCATGGTGAAAGAGCCCATTATATTGAGAGTCGCTGAGGCAAAGTCCCAAAGGGACGTTGGGAGGGGCTTGGCGAGGATAAGCCGCGATGNGATGTCACGCCTCGGCCTCAGACCTGGCGACTTCATATCGATCACGGGACAGCGCACAACAGTGGCGAGGATATGGCCTGCCTACGAAGAGGACGAAGGGCAGGACATAATCAGAATTGATGGCATAATCCGTCACAACGCGGGCGTCTCCACAGGCGACACTGTAAAGGTGGCAGAGGCAGAGATAAAGCCCGCCAGTAAGCTGATACTTGCACCTGTTGACCAAATACAGTTCAGTTCCGACTTTAGTGAGTATGTGAAACATATACTCGAGGATAAGCCAGTTAGCAAAGGCGATACAGTTCCAATACCTGTGCTGGGCGAGGCCTTGAAACTCATAGTGTCTTCAGTTCAACCATCCCCCTCTGCGTACGTGACCCAGGAGACCGAGGTAATAGTGAAGGAGGAACCAATAAAAGAGGCCGAGATAACAGTCCCGCAGGTCACGTATGAGGACATAGGTGATCTCGAAGATGCTAAAACCAAGATCCGAGAGATGATCGAGCTCCCAATGAAACATCCCGAGCTATTCAAACACCTTGGCATCGAACCTCCCAAGGGCGTAATGTTGTACGGTCCGCCTGGCTGTGGAAAGACCCTCCTTGCAAAGGCGGTTGCTAACGAATCTGGAGCGAACTTCNTATCAATCAACGGACCTGAGATCATGAGCAAGTTCTATGGGGAATCTGAGAGCAGGCTCAGGGAGATCTTTGAGGAGGCAGAGAAATCTGCTCCTAGCATCATTTTCATAGACGAGATCGACTCGATCGCTCCCAAGAGGGAGGAAGTGACTGGGGAGGTGGAACGCAGGGTAGTTGCCCAGCTCCTCACACTTATGGACGGCTTGAAATCAAGAGGTCAAGTTGTAGTAATTGCCGCAACGAACAGACCAGACGCTGTCGACCCTGCCCTCCGCAGACCTGGGAGATTCGACAGGGAGATCTCAATATCTATGCCGGACAAGAAGGCTCGACGCGAGATTCTGCAGGTCCACATAAGGGGGATGCCCCTTGAGGAAGACGTAAACATTGACGAAATAGCAGAGCTCACACACGGCTTCAGCGGCGCGGACCTCGCGGCACTCGCCAGAGAGGCTGCCATGCGAGCCCTCAGGCGCTTCCTGCCAAAGATAGACCTTGAGAAGAAGACAATCCCTGCTAATATCCTCAAAACGCTGAAGGTCAACAGGTCCGACTTCTATGAGGCACTTAAGGAGATAACCCCCTCAGCACTNCGCGAGGTTTACATCGAGGTCCCTGAAGTTCATTGGGACGATGTGGGAGGTCTTGAGGACGTGAAGAGGCAACTCAAGGAGATGGTGGAGCTTCCAATAAAGCACCCGGAGCTGTTCGAACAGATGGGAATAACTCCGCCCAAGGGGATACTGCTCTATGGTCCGCCGGGCACAGGCAAGACTTTGCTAGCTAAAGCGGTGGCCACTGAGAGCTCTGCAAACTTCATAAGCGTAAAAGGACCAGAGGTCCTCAGCAAATGGGTCGGCGAGTCCGAGAAAGCGATAAGGGAGATCTTCAAGAAGGCGAGACAAGCGTCACCCTGCATAATATTCTTTGACGAGATAGATTCCATTGCCCCAATGAGGGGCGCGCACTACGATTCAGGGGTGACTGAGCGGGTAGTCAACCAACTCCTTTCAGAGATGGATGGACTTACCTCTCTGAAGGGCGTAGTCGTCATTGCTGCCACAAATAGGCCTGACATACTCGATCCTGCACTGCTGAGACCCGGCAGGTTCGATAGAGCCGTCTACATACCTCTGCCAGACAAGAAAGCTAGGGANGAGATCTTCAAAGTGCATACTAGGAAGATGCCCTTGGCCGAGGATGTAAACATCTCAGTGCTCGCAGAGAAAACCGAGGGTTACACCGGTGCTGACATAGAAGCCATCTGCAGAGAGGCAGCCTTAAATGCCCTCAGGGAGGAGATGAAGCCCAAAAAAGTAGAGATGCGTCACTTCGAGGCCGCTATCAAGGCAGTCCCAAAGACAATCTCCTCTGGCGATCTCAAAAAATACGAAGAGATGAAGACCTTAAGCAAGATTTTCAGCTAAAAAATGGAAAACAAAAATGGTAAAGTCTTTCATTTTTTTCTATTTTTTCAAGCTCTTCTTTTTCTGTAGATCCTGTTTAAACTTTCCATAAGCGCATTTACAGATGCCATAACTATGTCTCCCCCGACTCCTATGCCCATCGCAGTTCTCCCCTCTTTGTCCTCCACCGTGACTTCCACCGAGCACAAAGAGTCAGTCCCCCCAGAAATTGCCTCTAACTTGTAGTTCAACAGCCTTATCTCCTCACCCAATGCGCTTTGTATGGCCTTCGCCACAGCATCCACAGGCCCTGTCCCTACTCCGGCGGCGATCTTCTTGACATTGTCTATGGTGATCTGGACAGAAGCTGTTGGAGTTATTTTGTTACCCGTTATTATCAGTGCCTCATCAAGCTTGGCAATCTTCTCAGATTCAGGAACACTTCCTAGGACGCCTTCGACCACGGCAACAACATCATCCTCAATTATCTTCTTTTTATGCACCGCCAGGCTTTTAACCCTCTCAACCACTTCCCTGATCTGGTCCTCAGTAAGATTGAACTTTTCCTTGACGAATGACGCGACGGCATGTTTGCCTGTGTGTTTCCCCATCACTATCCTCCTGCGCTGCCCCACCATCTCTGGGGTGAGCGGCTCATAGCTCTCAGCCTTTGCAAGGACACCGTGAACGTGGATCCCTGCCTCATGGGCAAAGGCGTTATCCCCCACGATTGGGAAATTCGGCATCAACTTTATCATGCTGTACTTCTCCACAAGCCTAGAAGTCTCCTTCAACAGATTAAGCCTTATGTTCGTCTTAACGTTGTACATGGCTGTGAGCGCCGCCACCGTCTGCTCAACACTGGCGTTTCCNCCTCTCTCCCCCAGTCCGTTGACTGTTGTGTGGACCTGCGCCGCCCCTGCCTTCACTCCAGCCAAAGTATTTGCCACGGCCATCCCAAAATCGTTGTGACAATGAACCGAAATTGGTTTNTTCAGTTCCTGCCTCAGNCTGGATATAAGATAAAACATAGCCTCTGGCTCCATCACCCCCACAGTGTCGGGCACATTGTGGATATCGGCGCCGTGCTCCTCCACACTCTTGTAGAACCTGATCAGTCTATCCAAAGGTGTCCTGGTCGCATCTTCACAGGAAAACTCACATTCCAGACCATGGGCCTTAACATATTCTGTGGCTGCTATTGCCTGCTCTAACGCCTTATTCTCATCCATCCGCAATTTGTATTTCAAATGTGTATCTGATGTTGCTATGAANATGTGCACCCTGTCCACATTAGCCTTGAGGCACGCATCAATGTCTGCCATAACACACCTCGCAAGACCGCAGACTTTTGCCCTCAACCCGCTCTCCTTTATCCTCCTTACAGTCTCGGTCTCCTCCTCCGAATTTACCGGGAAACCCCCTTCTATGACATCAACACCCAGCTCATCAAGTTTCTTTGCGATCTCCACTTTCTCATCAGGGGTGAAACAGACCCCGGGTGTTTGCTCCCCGTCTCTAAGAGTTGTATCAAATACATAGACCCTTTCTGGAAAGTTCGCCTTCTCCCTTATTGGCCTAATGAAGTCGCTGACAAAGACCCCCTCCATAAACACACACCAAGGTTATAAAATAACTAACCCCACACTTATAAATATCAGTGCATTTTCACGAGACCTGCAACTAATTTTAAGACCCTCACTCACCCTGTTCACAAGTGGTAGGTTTCTCTCGCTCACTTTATTAATTTGGGCAGCCTTAATTGTATTGGTGGTACAATGAGGAAGGAATTGTCTGACAAATTTAAGAAAAAAATGGGATTCACACCCACAATAATGGAGATCGCTACAGAGCTGGACCCAAAACTAATCACATTTTATGACTTCTGCGACTCAACAATACAGGATGACAGTGCCCTCCCATCTAAGATAAAGATGCTGATTATAATGGCTATGGGTGCACAACGCCACTGTAAGGAATGTGTCGTTTCAGCAATGCGTGGTGCCTATAAAAAAGGAGCAACTGAGGCGGAGATTCTGGACGCCATAAGATGCATTGCTGTTGCTGGCGGCGCTCCAGCCCTATCTGCATGCAAAGACGCCCTTCAAATGCTCAAAGATAAGAAGTTGGACCAAGGGTGCTGAACTGAGGCGCACTTTTTAATTTGGAGGGCATGTTATAGCCTTAATTCTGAAAAGATGAAACATCTTTGACAGGGAGTGAGTGGTTCTGGACTTCCGCTGCTTTCAAAAGGTTGAGTCGGCGGGGAGCCCCTTCCTGAAGGGAGGGGACGCTCCAAATTTATCGGGCTTTGCGCCCTACTCTTCATAGAGCACTCCTATTTCCTTTAATTTCTGGTGAATTTTTTCCACTGCTATCTTGACTTCGTCTTCATGTTTTGCCCCTGTGCAAACCATCTTTCCTGAAGAAAATATCAAAAGTACTACTTTTGGCTCATTCATCCTGTATATAAGACCTGGAAATTGCTCCGGCTCATACATCACATTTTCTAACAAAAACGCCGCCTTCTCTAGGTTGACCTCCGCATTCAGATTGGCTGAGGCAACAATATTCTGAATCTGGATCTCTGGAGTCCCTATGATTACAATGTTTCTGTCCTTTAGGTTCTTTATAATTTTCTTGACCGCATTGTGGACCTCCTTCTCGGATTTTGCTCCGGTGCACACCATCTTTCCCGAGGAGAATATTAGTGTTGCAGTCCTGGGCTTTGATAATCTGTAGACCAGTCCCGGAAACTGTTCAGGGTTGTACTCTACCCCCGGCACGTTCCCGGAGATAGCGTCCAGGTCGATATTCTGGTTCATTGTCACCGATGCCACGACATTTTCTATTCGAACAGAAGGTTTTAACACAAACACTCGCTCCGAAAAATTAATTTATATATTTTAAAAACTTTGCCGTCATTTATAAAGCTTTTTTGTTTTCGATCTTACAAACCAATATGCAGAACCTAGAGGGAAGAATTATCAAAATAATTAAAACTAGTAATATCCCAAAAACTATCAGTGGGTTCTTTATCCAAATGAAGGGGTATCCGAGATATGGAACATACCATACAACTTTTCCAATTACCCTGTCTTCTGGGACCCAGCTCTTGGGATTGTATGGGTTCTCGTCTGGATAGGCGTTTGCGTCCCCCTTTGTAAGTATGTAATACTTTCCGTTAATCTCCTCCTTGTCTATTGCCCTGTGCGACCACGGAACTGGGTCATACACCGCAAACAAAAAATAATCGGCGATCTTCGTATCCGGAAAGTAAAAAACTACCACATCGCCGATGGGCTTTTCACCAGCAACTATCTCCTCCCCTGAAACCTTCTGAATGAACAGGAGGGAGCCCGTTGGGATAGTTGGCTCCATACTTCCCGACATCACCGCCGCGAAGGGCATGTTCGTCCCAGAGACTGTTCTTGCCACTCCGCTAAATCCAAATACGAAGATCAAAAAAACCAAAAGTGCCTTGAGAAAGAACTTATTATCCTTCGACATGTCCATCTACTGCCTCAATGGGCCCATCCCAAACTTCAACGCGAGCCTGTCAGCCCTTTCCTGGATCCTATTTATCTCCTCTTCAGTGAGATGTCTGAATCTGCCCTGCAACTCCAAGTATTTCTTCACGGGCTCTCTCTTAGGGACCTGAACGGTCAGCCTTGTAACGCCATTCTCGACCTCGTAGAGTGGCCAAAGTCCTGTCAAAACTGCCATCTTTCCAAGCTCTATACCCAGGCTTATGTCGAACCTCCAGCCTGTTGGACATGGTGTGAGGATGTGCAGGAGCGCAGGACCTTCTACTTCTAGCCCCTTCTTGACCTTATTCATCAAGTCGATGGGATAAGAGGGGCACGCTGTAGCCGCGTATGGGATCTCATGTGCGACTGCTATGCCAACAAGATCTTTCTTCTGCGTCTTCTGACCCATGGATCTCTTGCCTGGCGGGGAAGTCGTCGTCGCCGCACAGTAGGGGGTGGCTGAGCTCCTCTGTATCCCCGTGTTCATGTATGCCTCATTATCATAGCATATGTACAAGAAGTCGTGACCCCTTTCAAGTGCCCCGCTGAGCGCCTGGAGGCCAATGTCGAAGGTCCCACCGTCCCCACCAATAGCTATAACGTGGGGGTTCTCTTCTGACTTTTTCTTCCTTCTCAGCGCCTTCATGGCACTCTCTATTCCAGAAGCCAGAGCAGCAGTGTTCTCAAACCCCAAGTGGACCCAAGGGACTCTCCATGCCGTCTGCGGGAAATAAGATGTGGCCACCTCGAGACACCCCGTCGCAGTGGTCACAATTATGTTTCTCCCAGCTGCCTTCAGTACCTGCCTTATCGCTGTTGCCGCTGTGCAACCCGCGCACATCCTGTGACCAGGTGCCAAGAACTCATCTTTTGGGACTTCCTTTATGGTTCTAAAACCGAGAGTCATACAATCGCCTCTTTTCCCACTTTCACTCTCTCAACCCCACGTAAATACACGGCCTAGATTTTCCTTCCCTAACGACATCCTTCACCAAACCAAACATCGACTTAAAGTCATCCGCTGGAACATCCCTTCCCCCCAACCCTGCGACAAAGCTCTGCAGCAGCGGTCTCGATCCCCGTTCGTACAAAGTTGTGGCGACCTCTGCGAAGAGCGGGTTTGAAGGCCCTCCTGGCGTCACTGCTCTGTCCACGACTCCAACCCCTTTCAAATCTCCGAGGAGAGCGACTATCTCCTCTTTGGGGAAGGGTCTGAAGCATCTAATTGACAATACTCCTACCTTTTCCCCCTCCTTCCTCAATCCGCTCGCCACAACTTTTGCAGTACCTGTGAGAGCGCCCATTGTGACCAAGGCATATTCAGCATCTTCCATCATGTACTCGTTCACGAACTTATACTCCCTTCCAAACCTCTCGCCAAACTCCTTATCTACATCCCTTATCTTCTCCCTGCTCTTTTCTATGGCATCCACAACTTGGTATTTCATTTCGTAATATGCCTCCGGCGGTCCAACAACACCTATACTGTAAGCAAATTTTGGTGAAACTCTGTTTTGCAATGGCCTTGATGGCACAAACCCCCTCACCAGACCCTCATCCGGGAGCACAACGGGCTCGTATGTGTGGCTCACTATATACCCGTCTAAATTCACCATAACTGGCAACAACACGTCTTCCGCAATCTTGAATGCCTCCAGCGTTGCATCAAAGGCCTCTTGTGCCGAGGTCACCCAAAGCTGTATCCACCCGGCGTCCCTCTCAGCCATCGCATCAGAGTGGTCATTCCATATGTTGAGTGGGGCAGATAGAGCTCTGTTGACATTAGCCATCACGATGGGGGTCCTCAGCCCAGATGCCATGAAAAGGACCTCATGCATGTATGCCAAACCCTGCGAGGAGGTGGCCGTGAACACCCTCGCACCCGTCAGCGATGCTCCGACACAGGCGCTCATGGCAGAGTGCTCCGATTCAACGTTGATATACTCTGCCTCTAGCTCCCCGTTAGCCACAAACTCTGACAACTTTTCCACAATAGTTGTTTGAGGTGTTATGGGATATGCTGCTATCACATCTACATCAGCCATCTTGACTGCGTATGCCACCGCGTAATTTCCCGACAGTCCTAACCTCTTCAATATCAACCCTCCTTGACCATAGTTATCGCCTTAACTGCACAAGCCTTTTGGCAGATCCCGCACCCCTTGCAGTAAGAAAGGTTAACATCATAGGTTCCATCATCGTTTATCTTTATCGCACCCTCAGGGCAAAATATCCAGCACATCCCACACTTGGTGCACTTTTTCTTATCGAAGACTGGCCTGAAGGTCCTCCAAGAGCTTACATCAAATTCTACTGAACTTCCTGGCTCCACAATAGTGCCGCCTATGGGTATCTCTTTCCATCCCTTTAACCTGCTCACATGCTCCCCTCCCTGTCAAATATTTTGGTCTGAGCAAATGCAGCCCTAACCGCAGCAATGTTCTTCTCGGCAAATGCCTTGAACCTCTCCCTGATCACATCTTCCACGCTGCCCAGTTTCACTATACCAGTCACTTTGACTAAAGCCCCCAGGATTGCTGTATTGGTTACGGGGGTACCCAACTCTTTAATGGCAATTCCCGTGGCGTCGACTGTTGCGACCCTGCGAGCGTTTGGGAATTTCTTGGCGTACCTCTCTGGCTCATACGCCGAATTCAGCACAAGAGTGCCTCCCTTCTTAAGCCCTTCACCTATCTCGTCCCTCTCTGACAAGTGGTGGTCCAATACGACAACAACATCGGGCTCATATATTTGGGTCCTGAGCAGAATCTCGCTATCATTTATGCGGGTAAATGCCAATACGGGAGCGCCCCTCCTCTCTGGACCAAAAGCAGCAAAGGCTTGGGAGAATTTCCCCTCATTGATTGCTGCTGTGGCCAAAATCTCTGCAGCAGTTACCGACCCTTGTCCTCCTCTGCCNTGCCATCTTATCTCCAGCATATGCTTGCACCTAGATTGTAACAATTAATTTAGCCACATCCTTTAAAAATGTACCTTTTGGCTAGGACATGCGTTAATGATAAATATTCTGGTCCCCATAGCCATTTTGAGGTTATCGCATTGCAAGATGTAATCGTAACAATAAAGCAATACCTCGACGATGGCAAGGGTTTTGAGCTGGTATTCGAGGGAAGCTCTCCGGTGCTCAGCGATGTAAAGGGCATCTCAAAGCTGGAAATATCGAAAGGTGAGATGCGCGGTCTGCCAATTAAAAAAGGTGGGAAGAAAAAGATATTGGAAGAGCAGAAGTCCGTGATCCTCAGCACTTCAAGGATCCTCGTTGATAATAAAGTCCCATTCAAAGTGACGTTGGGATCCAAAGAAGCCACCATTCGGTTCGATCTCGACCACTACATACATTTGTATCCAGACAGGTGTGTGGTTGTTGGCTTCAATAACTTTGAGGAGCGCCCCCTCTCCCTCATAAAGGAGTGCCTTTCGAATTACCCGAATTTGAAACTCCTGACACCAAAGAGGTAAATATAAATGAAAAAAATCTCAGCGATCCTATTCAGCATATCACTCATCCTCTTGTTCTCTCCAACCTTTGTGTATTACCTCATGAGAGGGACGATAAATTCAACAAGATACTTGCTCCTCATAAGCATTGCTCCTTTCCTGTTGGGGATCATTATATCATTGATCTCAAAGAAGCTAGACACTGGTGAATCAGCCTGAGCCACAACTAATCAGGGGTCTGAGTGATCCGGTGGAATAACAGTTGTGGGCTGGTCAGACCGCTAAGCTGGTTGTAGGGGCACATTTTTATAATCATTCATTCTTCTGGAGATGTTGCTAACCCCTCGCACTTCCTTTTTTATTAAAATTAAGTTTTGTAATCCTTGATGTACTCCTTCATTAGAGCGATATACGCTTCTGAGGTCCTCCTCATTCTTTCTCTGTCTCTCTCCTCG
>QNVH01000080.1 GCA_004347955.1 Thermoproteota archaeon
TGCGAGGATGTTTGGGTGCACCAGGTACCGTTCATCAATTTTGAGTTCTCTCGGCACTATCCTCTCTTCTCTTAGTATCTTGTTCCTCTCGATTTCCTGATCTTCTATGACCTCCCTGATTGTCTTTATGTTCATACAAACTAATTTAATAGTACAGATTTATAAAAAACTTTACTATTGTGATAGTAAAGTTTTGGATAATCGCTGATGTTTAGGTTACGAATTGCCAAGGTGGCAAACATCATCTTCCCTTGCGAACACGCAGATCTACACCTTCCTTCATACATTCAAAAGAGAAAATCCATAGCGTCTAGATGTTGGGGGTTTGAGGAAAAGAGCGTATGGCTCTCCAAACCATCGAGAGTCAGAGTTGCCAAGCTCCACCAAATTTATACTTTACCTTAACGTCCCTTGAACGTGCAGGCCTCCTTCTTGAAATCGGATAATTTGATAAATGGCAAGGAAGAATTTGATAGTCGCAAAATTTTTCTGCAATATCAGGGTGCATTATAGCATAAAGATGTACTCAAAAAATGCCCCTTTTATCTAAAGTGAGATTTTATGCATGGATCAAAAGATGCCTTTGGTATTGGAATCAGCACAGGTGGGTCGTATACGGATGCTGCAATCGTTAACCTTTCTACATGGCAGACCTTATCGAAGGCTAAGTCTCATACGACCTACCATGACCTGTCGATAGGCATAATGGACTCTGTAGAAAAGGTGTTGTCCTCAGGAAAAGTCTGTAAAGACAATATCAAACTGATTTCATTAGCCACAACATTGGCCACTAATGCGATAGTAGAAGGGAAGGGCGGCAAGGTCGGTCTAATATTAATTGGAATGAAGCTTGAGGATCTACAGCTGGCAGTAGGGAGAGATCTTCCCGTACAACGGGCTGTGAGTGTTTCAGGAGGGCATGGACCGGAGGGTCGTGAGAACTCTGCTTTGGACATCGTTGCAGTTGAGGAGGCTGCAGAGATTATGAAAGACGAGGTTGATTCGTTCGTGGTCTCGGGTTACTTCAGCGTCAGGAACCCGGCGCATGAGCGGACTGCAAAAGAGATCATACGCAGACACTCCTCGAAACCCGTAATCTGTGGGCATGAACTTTCAAGAGAGCTCGGGATAGGTGAGAGGACAACAACCGCAGTCCTGAACGCCAGGGTCATCCCGATTATCGATCGCCTTATCCGTGATGTGAGGAGGGGGCTGACCAGAATGGGAATACCCGCACCGCTCATGTTTGTTAAAGGGGATGGGAGCCTCATGAGTGAACACTATGCTCTTGAGAGGCCGGTCGAGGCTGTACAGTCTGGTCCCGCCGCAAGCGCAATGGGAGGGAAGTTCCTTTCTGGTAGAGGAGATGCCGTGGTCGTTGACGTCGGCAGCACTACAACTATTCTGTGTAATTTGGAAAAGGGGAATTTCAGAATAGAAGGGCAGGGTGCAGCCATAGCGGGCTGGAGAACAAGAGTGAAGGCCGTTGACAGTGATGCCATTGGGAACGGCGGCGACAGCAGGATCTGGGTGAAAGAAAAGAAGTTAATGGTGGGCCCTCAGAGGGTTATGCCTTTGGCATTTGCCGCGGAGCATTTCCCCCGGCTCAAAGAAAAGATCTCAAAGTATTCTACCACCGAGTTCCTGTCAGTATCGAGAGCGCTGAGAAGATACGATGGGTCTGGTCTTCCCAGAAGAGTTGTTGAGGCNATNTCCANNAATGAGCCTGTTGCCAGGAAGGAGCTTGAGGAGGAGCTGAGAGACGTAATTGTTCTCGATCATCTGCTGGAAAATTTGAGAGAGGGAGGCTATGTTTTGGAAATTGGGCTGACCCCAACTGACCTGATGCACATCAAGGGCCTTTTCAGCGCCGGGGATCGTGTGGCTGCCGAAGTTGGGGCAAGGATCGTAGCAGAGGCTCTCGAAATCACTCTTGATGAACTTTTCCAGAGGGTGTGGGATACGATAACTGGGAGGATAGCTTTTAAAGTCGTAGAAAGGGAATTGAGAGACAAACTCCCACTATCAAAAGGGTCCTCTGATCTTCTGGGATTATTGCTCCAAGGAAGTGTAGGAAATCTGAGGATCGATTTTTCACTCAGCGTTCCAATAGTGGGGATAGGCGCTCCAGCACACATCTTCATCCCAGATGTCGCAAAGAGACTTCANACCGAGTTCATAGTCCCTCCGAACCATGAAGTTGGGGCCGCTATAGGGGCAATAGCAGGTAACCTGAAGGTCTCATTTGATTACCTGGTAGAGAAGGAGTTTATATCCGGCGAAGAGAGATTTGTGGTCTTTCCGGGAAGGCATATCTTTCAGGATTTGGAAAAAGCACTCTCGTATGCTGTGGAGCTCGGGAAGAAAGAGGCTGCAGAAGAACTTGCAAGGGAAGGTGGAACAGAGAANTGTTTAGATTTAGGTTCAGATTTGGAATTTAAGATAGATAGAAGGGATGTGGTTATAGATGGCGTCTTCTGGTGGAGCGAAGTAAAAGTTAATGCCATGAGCAGGGCAGTCATTGATTTTAAATAACCATTAAGGGGTCATTTCGCTCTGTGAGGGCTTNTTCTATATTCCCCACAACAACCATTAACCATGAACTGGCACAAATACCACTAGAAGGCGAGTGTAGAGGCGAGGCGATACTCGACCCTGGCTCCTAAAGAATTATGATAAGTCAGACGATATGAATGTGAAGGAGGGTTATGTGACATCCTCTCCACGGCTGAAGTCGGGAGCTTACAGCCACACCGGCGAACCACATTTTGAATGTTCCATTCATCTCTACAAGTGCAGGACAGTAGGTCATACGCCTCTCCATGATACACAATCACTTTTGTGAAATATGACCCGTCTCATCATTAAGCTGCCCTCCACAACCCTTACAATAGCACCGCCAGAAAAGTCCTCTCCAACCACGTTTAACGACCTAATGCCACATTAGACACATTGAATGTAGACCCTAGTAACCCCTCAATTCCTCAGCACGCGCCCATTCTAAAGGCATGAGACAATCCACATTCAAAACCATCAAAACATGAATTACCAGAAAGGCTAAACAAGTGCCACCTCCTTAATAAGAACAGATGCATAATATCGTTTTGAAATGATAGCGGAACGGCCATCATCGTTTATTCGTAACTTTTTCCCATAGGAGTTTGTTGCGAATGCACCCGATGTCAGGTGCCTTCACATCTCCGTTGAAGTAACTGTAGGCTCTTGCACGGCATCCTCCGCATATGTATTTATCCGGGCATTTTCCGCAGCCGACCTCTTCGCCACTCACAACGTAGGTTTCCATATCCTCTCTAATGCGGAGCTTCCAGAGCAACGGGTCGGTGTCCCATATCTCTTCAAAATCATCCTTCAGCACGTTGCCTAGAACGGTGTCTCTGTTTGTCGGGAAGAACACGCATGGTTTGATGTCGCCGTTAGGCTCTATCGCACAGTACAAGCGCCCAGCTCCACAGCCGCCCAAAAAGTTTGCGGCGTTTTCGACTCCTTTCTTTGCTGCGTAGTGGGCCTCAACCATAAACCTTTCGCCATGTCTTTCCGAGAGCTCCTTCGTGACGCTCGCGTACTGCGGGCATGTGCTGAAGAAGCGGTCGACTTTAACGCTTGACCTGCCGTATTTGATTTCTTCCTCCTTTGCCTGCAGATACAGGTTGATTATTTCCTTCCCGACTGTCTCTAAAACATGGAGCCGTTCGTCCGGGGTCAGATCCAATTCAACGTAAGCCTCGGCCCTTCCAGTCGGCACGTAATTGAAGTGCATGAAGCGGACATCCAATTCCTTAGCAAGACTTACGAGTTTGTCAAGCTCGGCGATGTTGTCCCTATGCAGAACCGTTGCTATACATGTGTCCACGCCTTCTTGGACGCAGTTTTTTACGCCTTCAATTGCCCTTTCAAAGGCTCCTGGCATGCCTCTAAACTCGTCATGAGTCTGCGGCGTCGCGCCGTCTACGCTTATCTCAACATAATCTATGCCTGCGTTCCTAATCTCTTTAGCAGCATCCTCCGTAATCAAAGTTCCATTGGAGGCCATACTGACGTATGGAATGTGCTTTTTGGCGTAGGCTGCCAGCTCGAAGAAGTCCTTCCTTGCCATGGGCTCGCCTCCACTGAATGAAAGCGCCGGCAGCCCCACACCGGACAATTTTGAAAGAATATCTATGACCTGCTTTGCTTCATCTGTCTTTAACTCTGNGAGTCTGCCGTTGCCGGCGTTCTCATAGCAGTGCTTGCAACGTAAATTACATCTGTATGTGAAATTCCAGACAATTTCAAAGGGGCCGGCTGGAACGAAAGGTATGCGTATGCCATATTTCCTCACGCCCCTCATCATTAACCCGAAGCCTATGAACCAGGCTCTACCATACGGGTCTTCAAGAAACTGCTTCTTCATGAAGCCCCTATCAACTTTTAATAANCGGCTTCCAACTGTGTAGACCGGTTTGGCNAAAAGTCGGCTTTTCCGCTGGCATGTNGGGCAGAGAGAAACAGGCATGCCCAAGAAATCTTTCAGTGAGTTTAGGAGCAGGTTTCCGTCTTCTTTGCATTCCACATCAAATCTGCCGATCAGAGCTTTCAGCCAAGGATTAACGGCAGNGGATAGAAAAGCATTTTCAATGAGATCAAAATGCATGTTTTCACCTTCATCTTATTCCNGCTTTTTTCGCCTTATACCTGACCACCCCCAAGAACAGCNTGTAGAAGGGGCGCAGAAACTTGCCAAACAATTTTCTTTTCAAAACCAAGCGTATAAATCTGTCTACCCATTGACACTCTCCACGCTGGAGCTGGGAGGTT
>QNVH01000081.1 GCA_004347955.1 Thermoproteota archaeon
AACTATCTCGGCGGGAAGTCCCCATGCGAAAGCTGGGGGATGAAAGCCGAAAACTATATATCCCTTCTTCCTGCTGTATCTTTACTCAGATGCAGGGAGGNGCCACCCCTAAAGCGCCTGTGTGCGGCCGATGACGATGTGAGGCCTGACGGCTGGGCCTCTGCCCAGGCTGGCTGAGAGAGCTGCCGATGAGGCAAGCCCTACGGATGAAGCAGGAACCTGGAGTACCCTGAAAGGGGAAAAGCTTCCGCAAAACGCTCCCCGAGCAGAGGCTGTGAGGGAGTAAAAGGAAGGAAAAGCGGAAGCCCCATCCGGCAGGGTGGGGAGGAGGTCACTCACCCTCACACACCATACCGGGATGATATCGGTTTTCCTGACCCTGCTGAGCCTTGCCGTAGTGATCACCAAGGATCGAGAACTTGCCGTTGTAGGCGAGGACTGACCGCTGAATGGTCTCCAAGAAGCTGATCCACCGCATCAGTGTGACGTCCTCTCTCGGCTTCAGCCTTGGAGAGTGTCGAAGATACGCTTCTACACGATCCGGCACTGGAAAGGGACTATTGAATACTTTATTTTCCCACTCAACTATGCTCTAAAACGGCTCCTGAGTACCTTGGCATAAGCCTCAGGAGGCGCCGTCAGGCCGACCTCTGACCCGTAGATCTCTAGGAATGCCCTGTCTGTGGTGGCACCGCTCGGTCTCGCCATCACCCTTGCATTAAGGCTGAACCATTCCACACTCTCGGGGAACGAGTAAACTGCCATGTTAACTGCCCTTACGCCGAGATCCCACAGACCTCTGAGTACCCTCACGATCCCCTCAGAGAGCGCCTCCATCCCCCCATCGCCAAGCCCCGCCAGCGAGCTCACTCTCTGGGTGCTGAAACCGATAACCTCAAAAGCCCCCATTGGAGCCCACGGGGCAACCCACATTATGCCCCCCTCCTCCCCCACATATCTTTCTGAGTTCCTCTCCTCTGCCAGGTCCGACCAGTAGCTCCTCCCCTCCCTCTTCCAGTACCTTTCACAAGCCTCGAAGAGCTCCCTCTCCCCCTTCAATCCTGACCTCGAGGCTATCAGCTGAAAGTGGGGGTGGAGTATGGACGCCCCCGCGTTCGGCATATGGTTCCATCCCAAAAAATGGTATATCGCCCCTCTCTCAGCCCCTATTCTGAAGAACTCTNTAGANGCTTTGAGCCCTTCCATCAGCTCCTCTTTTGANAACTTGTCNAGGTCTAANTTATGAGCGCCCGTGAAAACGCAAACTCCGTGGAGATCCGCAAGAGGGTAAAGGTTGGGGAATACGGTTGCGCCGCCCTCCTTTATCCTCCCNCCCTTCACGCAGTCCTCGGGGAACTTCGGGGTATCTCTATCTATGTTCTGCGGGCAGAAAGGGCAATCTGGCGGGGTGGGAGTGTCTAAGCCCTTTATCTCCTGCTTCGGTCTCAACCCTCTCGCCATGTTTATCCTGGAAACTCCTCCCGTTAGAGGGTCCACTCTTACCTCTATCGCCTGAGAAACTTCTGCAAACCCCTTTCTAGGGTCCAGAATCCTCGCGCATTCGCTAAACTTTTCCAGCTTCATGCCCCTCGCCCCCGAAGAGCGCTTTTTTTGCCGAATTGATGGCTTCTTCGACCGCCTTAATGACCCTCTCCCTCAAACCTTCAGGCAGAGTTTTCAGCACCAACAACTCCTGTGCTAGGGCTCTGCACCCGATGACCTCTTCCACCCACCTGCTCAAATCCCCCCTGGCTATGTGGAACTTCAGAGACCTCTCCTCTATCTTGTCAGAGCCTCACGCAGCTCTGTCAAGTTCTTCACACTCACACCGATGGGCTCTGCAAACCCTGAGTAGAAATGGAAGGCATGCGTCTCTGGCAGATCCCCAAATAGCATCCTGTAGTATATTGCCCTGTCCCCCATCGCCTCATACAGCCTGTACCTGAAGTCTGCCAAAACCCATGTGAGGCTCAGGAAGGCCTCTATTGGACTGTTAAAATGACTGAAGTAAGAGTGTACCGCCCCAGCCCCTCCGCCTTTTGTGCTCATGTAGTGGTAATGGTCGCTCGTAGTGAAATACCTCCAAGCCCGGAGGAACCTCCCGCCCATGCTCTTGGCCATGGGCTCAAGGTACTTTACGACTTCAAAGCAGTGCCTCTGCATATCGTTCCCGAGCCAGGCTGACAAGTCCCTTTCCAGGTCCGCCCAAGATATGGCCTCTGGTACATCAACCTCGTCTACTGGCTGGAGTCTGGAAACCGCTTCCGAGGGGGTCGAGAACCTCATATCCCCACACTTATTGACCTCCTTCGGAATTGCCCTCATAAATTCATGGATCCCGCTATCTGGCCAGTGGTGCTCACCAAAAGTTTCAAAGTCCATGGCTATCAATATGAGGTCTCCAGGGCTCCTGTGCAGCCAATCGGCGTACTTCTCAGTAGTGAGAGGCCACTCATTCCAGTCTCTGCAGGTGAACCTGAACCCAATGTCGTCTGAGAGCATGTAGTTTCTCATCAATACAGAGACCTCTGACCCCTTTGCCCTGTAAACATAGTTTGGTGATCTCCACCCCAGTATTCTCTCCACTCCTTCGGTTAGAACGACCTTGAAGCCCATCTCCTCAAAGACTTTGGCTATATCATTGCTGTAGATGAACTCGGTGTTCTCAGCAGTTAAAGGCTCCTGGCCGAAGAGCTCTTTAATAATTTTCCTGTGGGCACCCACCTGCTCTTTGAACTCATCAAAGTTTACCATGCATGCCAATGAGTGGTAGTAAGTCTCTGCCACAAGCTCACATGCGCCTGATGTGACGAGCTCCCTGATCAGCTCGATTATCTTGGGCTCCCACCAGCTGCATTGCTCAAGAAAAATCCCAGAGACTCCCAGAGCACACTTGAAACCGTCCTCCTCGGCAGACTTCAACAGATTCTCCAACCCTGGCATGTAGCAGTGGTTGGCAACCCTGTGCAGTATCTCCCTGTTAAGTTCATCATCAAAGTAAATGTCTTCAACTCCTCCTTGGTAGGTGTACTTCCTACCAAAGTTCCGCTTAATTCTCCTCGGCTGGTGCAACTCAAAAAAGAATATTATTTCCTTCAATTTGTGCCCTCATGGATAGGTTGCTCAAACGACTATTTCAAACTATTCTGTTTTTCCAACATTTTGACCTCGAAAAGCCTCACCCAGGCGGGGTGTTTACCTCTGAATTTCGATGGTCAGTCAGAGATCGCCTGAATTTCATGGCATTCCTGCGCTTATGCGCCTTTTCAGGAGCCCCTCAAAGCTCTTTATACCCTCCCTGAGATCCCTCTCGGTCACGAACCCCCGCGGGGTGGGGATCTCCGTCACCCTCTTGGGCACCCTGAGCCTGTCGAAAGAGAAGCCCTCTCTGAACTTGAATTCATACTTTTCCCTCAGTATTTCCTCGCCCATCTTTTTCAGGTCTTCTGGATTGAGGTTTATCCCCGTCACAGAGAGGCATCTACTCACCACTTCCGGTGTGTAAACCCCCCTGGCGAAGAAGCAGACTACTAGGCTGGAGAGGACCTGTCGCCAACACTCCTCCTCAAATATCATTCTAGCCAACTCGGAGGGCTCTGCCCTCCTCCCCTCAGCACTCAATTTCTGGTCTATGGCGTAGCCTGCATTGTCGAGGTGGCTGTGCCTCGCTCCAACCAAGAATCCGAGGTGCGTAGCGAGTCCACAGTGGTACCCCGGCATCTCGTTCCCGCCAAAGGCGAGTGCAAATTCTTCCCCTCCGTAAATTGAGGAGGCGTATTCCACGCCCTTGCCCAGCGCCTCATAGAACTCCCCCTTAACCCCGGCTATCCTCTCCACCGCCTCAATGTAAGCCTTGTAATCTCCCCAACTCAGGACAATCCCTCCTGTCTCCTCTGGCCCTACAATCCCCTTCTCCATGCACTCTGTAGCCCACGCAAGGACCACACCAGTGCTCATCGCATCCAAGCCAAGCTCCTCGACCCTGTCCATGAGCTGGAGGAATCCCTCCGGACTCCTTATGTCCAGCATGGAAGCGAGCGCATATATGGGCTCGTAATCGTACGATATCATCTTAGTCTTGTAGAAGTGCGGCTCGGACTCGTAGGGGACTCTTAGGGCCGCTATGTGGATGCAGCTCACTGGGCAGTGCGCGCAGGCCGCTCTCCTGCCCAAGTACTTCTCCGACATAGCCTCCCCTGAGAGCGCGCTGGCGCCCTCGAACGTCGCCCTCTGTAGGTTTCTCGAGGGGAGCGAGTTTGCCGCGTTTAACGGCAAGACGTTCATGGGCGTCCCGAGCTCGTGGTACTTCTTCATCAGCGAGGTCTTTGTNAAGCTCCTGAAAAGCTCTTCGTAAACCTCCCTGTAGCCCCTCGCGTCCCTCAGGGTNAGGCTTGTCCTNCCGTGGATCACTATCGCCTTCAACTTCTTTGACCCAAAGACCGCCCCCAGTCCTAGCCTGCCGAAGTGCCTAAAGGTCTCGGTGATCACTCCTGCATACAAGACCAGATTCTCCCCCGCCCTCCCTATCCTCATTATCGCCCTGACGCCCGCGCCAGCCTCCCTCTCCCTAATTATCCTGCCCACGGTGGAGCTGCTGCTCATCCCCCAAAGAGCCGAGGCGTCTTTGAACCTGACGCCCTCATCGTTGACCACCAAATAGACGGGTATCTCACTCTCGCCCTTTATCACAATGCCCCCGAGACCCGCCATCCTCATCGCCACCCCGCACCTCCCCCCAGCGTGACTCTCGCCCAGGTT
>QNVH01000082.1 GCA_004347955.1 Thermoproteota archaeon
CTTGCTAATGTTTCCTTGAACCCCGCCAGGGCGAGCTCAGAGACTCTCCTTATGAGCCTGACCGCTCCCTCTTCTTTCCTTTCGTACCTCCTGAGCAGGTCCGCAACCTCGCCCTCGGGATCTTCGGAACTAGATACCGCTTGGTATATGGCGTCGAACACCTTCTCATTTTTAGCCCTGAGCTCTGAGGCTACACTAACCCAGTCGTCCAGCTCGCCCAGCTTCTCCCTAACCTCCTCATCTTTCCCCTCACCCTTGAGCCTCTCCATCTCCCTCTGGAGCGACTTTATGCTCATGGCACAGCTCGTCGCCGCGTAAACGAAGCCCACAAAATGGTCGCTCTTACCGCTGACGGGCAAATCGCCCAGCTTCGAGTAACCATAACTCGCCTGGGCTACCTGGAGACCGACGTCGTCTATGTAGAAGTGCCTGCTCACCTCGTAGCCCGCCGCCATCAGAACCCTTGCCAGAGTGTCCCCTATAACCGCGTTCCTCGCTCCGCCCACATGGATTGGGTGTATCGGGTTGACGCTCGTATGCTCCACTATCACCTTTTCGTCCCTATCCCCCAGCCTACCAAACCCTTCTTTCATTCCGCGTATCGCCTCAAGAGTTGCCTTCGTAAACTTCGGGTAGTTCACGAAGAAGTTCACATATCCAGCCCCCGCGGATTCGACCCTCTCAACCAGAACCTTCTCGTAAGAGGCGATCCTTGAAGCTAGGCTTTCCGCCAGACCCTTTGGGTTCTTCCCGTTCTTCTTTGCCACTGAAAAAGTGGAGAAGCTCAAATTACCGTAATCTGGTACAGACGGTACGGCGAGCCTCACATCATCCTCAACGAACTCCAACCCTTCCTCATTGAGAGCCCCTATGACTAACCCTTTGCACTCCTCCCTGAATTCCGCAAACGGTCTCTCCACAACCCTCTCCTTTGCCAAGTGCGCATCCTCCACGTCCTCTTGATCTGCGCCCGGTTTGCTTTGGTATCTCTATCACGCTCACCCTCATAAATGATGCGGAGTTCTAGAATCGAAATTCTCAACGAAACCTGGGGGGTGGTTTGGGCACACAACTGCATAATTACTCTGGATGTATCTGAGAGGGTTTTCTCCCTTAGCTTTGACATTTCAAATCATGGTGCAGGCTTAACATACGTTTCCATTTCGGTCTTTTAGAATAGGTTTTAGTACCCGAAATACATTATTAATATCACTATGAATCACTACAAGTACCACACGGCATCACAAAACATGAGTCGTCGTTGGGAATTCTACTTGCTATCCTAAATTCCACCATTTTTATGGAGGACCAGAATTGATCGAAGATAGGAAGATCCCCGCAACGATATCCACACAGCACCCAGACAATGCAAATCTCCCAGCATGGTGCAGTGGGAGCGTCATAGAGGGCAACGCCGAGATTCACGAGGTATACTTCGCCTTCCACGACTTGGGCTGCCAAGAGGTCATGTGGGACTCTGAGGGCAAGGACGTGGACACACGCGTCGTGAGGAAGCTCCTCTCCAGCTATCCTGAATACTTCTCAGCCAATCAGCTGGGGAAAGACGTCTTCCTGACATACAGGATCCCCAACCCCAAGATAGAGGGCGCTGAGAGGAAGGTCGTGGTGGAGACCCTCCAGAACGTGACAGTCGCCTGCGATGTGGCATCCTCGTTCTACAAGAGAGAGGTCTACCCGATCTTCGAGGTGATGCTCCCCTTCACAACTGACGCAAAGGACCTCTTGTGGCTCCACAACTATTACAAGAAGGCTATAGCCGGTGCAGAGGAGATAAGGCTTGACGATGAGATAACCGTGAGGGAGTGGATCGGGTGCTTCCAGCCCAAGGCTATTGAGATAATCCCCATAGTGGAGGACTACGATAGCATATTCACGGTGGACAGGATTTTGGACCCATTCATAATTTCTGTAAAGCCAAGGTACATGAGGGTCTTCATAGCGAGGTCCGACCCTGCCCTAAACTACGGGCTTTTATGCGCGGTCCTGCTAGCAAAGGTCGCCCTCTCCAAGCTCTACTCCCTCGCCCAGAGGCGTGGTGTTCCCATTCACCCAATAATAGGTGTGGGATCCATGCCATTCAGGGGGCATCTCTCGCCTAACAACATTGAAAAATTCCTCGAGGAGTACAAGGGGGTATCCACCGTCACAATTCAGTCCGCCCTAAAGTACGACTACCCCTTCGAGGAGGTGAAGGCCTGCGTCTCCGCGCTGAACAGGCGCCTGCCTAACAGCGCCCCACCGCCAATCGATCATGGCGAGGAGGATGTGCTGGACTCCATCCTCCAGAAGGGCGCCACCCTTTATGGTAGGGTCGTCGAGCGCCTCGCCCCACTCATAAACAGCGTTGCCTCCTACGTCCCGCCAAGGAGGGCAAGGAGGCTCCACATCGGTCTTTTCGGCTACAGCAGAAGGGTCGGCACAGTCACCCTTCCGAGGGCAATACCCTTTGCTGCAGCCCTCTACTCCTTGGGAATCCCGCCCGAGCTGCTGGGGGGCAGGGTCTTCTCGGAGCTGAAGGATGGCGAGTGGGATATCGTCGGCAGGCATTATGTCAACCTGAAGCATGACCTGGAATTGGCGGGTGGCTTTCTCTCTTGGCGGAATATAGAGTTGCTCAGGCACGAGAGCAAGAAGATTGCAAAGAGGGCAGGGATTGAGGAGGAGCGCCTAAAGGAGGTTTTGAGAGACATCCTGGGCGACCTCGAATCCATAGAGAGGGCGTTGGGCATCAAACTGGGACCTGCAAACCACCTCCAGATGAAACACGAAAACTTCGCTAATAACTTCTTGATATCCTACTTGGAAGGCGACCATGTCGCCGCCTCAACGTCGTTACTCGAGGCTGCAAAAACAAGGAGGTGCCTCGGATAAGAAGGAACTCTGAAGACGGTCATATAGCCTCATCGCCCGGCATTCCGATCCTTCGAAAATCCATCACTCGACTAACGATTTGCAGTCCTTCCTGCACATTTCAGTGTTTTTGGCTTGCGAATGATCTCTCAGCAAGCAATGGCATTGTCTTTACCACAAACCTGCACACCGGGTCGCCCTTCGCTATGCAACCCTCCTCCACAATGTTGAACCCCTTCCCGAAGAGCTCCGCCAATATCCCGGCGATTATCCCGCGGACGAACTGGCTGTAGGCAGTAACCCTCCCTCTGCCGAGCTCACACTCGAAGGAGTCCTGCACCTCTATCTCGCCATGGTCCTGGGAGAGGCTCTTCACATGCATCTTCCCGAAACCAGCCCACTGGAACATTGTTGCACTTACTTTTTTGAAGATCTCTTCCGGCTCCTTCAGATTAACGAGCTCTGCGACCTCTCTGTGGAGCTTTGCAAATTCAATGCCGGTGGTAAATCCTGTGTGGTAGAGTAACGCGTCTCCTCCCGAGCCAAAAAGCTTGCGAATCTCGGTCAAAAGCCCCCTGTAGCCAGGCTCCCTCAATATTATTATCCTGTCCTTCCCTGCCTTAAGCGGGTGCGATAAAGTGTCAGCTATTAACCCATCGACCTGCGGCATAATCACATCTAATTTAACAAAAGAACCAGTCGATTTAAGCTCAGCAATTATTTCATCAGGGGATATATCTGCCTCTGTTATGTCTAAAAATGCAAGTATAAGGATTTCTTGGTACTCCATACTTGAGCCGTTACTTTTAATCTCATCTTTTCCATTCTCGCAACCCTTAACACGACCATAATTAGCATATCCTCCCTCGCAACTATCGCCGTAACAAGAAAGCAGTGCTTGGCGAAGTATGATCTTATGTTCGGACAAAATTGCCATCAATTCTGAGATAACACTGGGTCCGCTTTTGACCACTCCTCTTAGCCCAATCTGTTTCCTTCCAGGAGATACAAGAAACCTTCGGAGGTCCAAAGAACTACACATTTGATAATCCCGGTGATTTATTAATGAGCTATCTATGTTTCCTTGACATATAAACTTATGTGGGTGGTTCTAACCACCAGCGAATCGTCTCCTCCAAATCATCCTTGCGAATGTTATAAACAGGGCTACCAGGATCGCTAAAAATACCATTATCNGATTGAGCAACTCAAAACCCAACAGAAGAGACATTAACAAAGCCCCAACTAAGTATCCAATTGCGTACATAAGTCCCCAATGCCCCAAGATCTCTATAATGGCAATTGCCATTACTAATAACAAAAATTTGTACTCGACGACTAAAACCACATCGTGCACCGTCCAAAGGTGCCCTAATTGAGGGTTGTCAATTATTATGTCTCCTGCGACCTCAAGGGGGATGGATAGGGCAAACCCTAGCAGCAGGTCTTGGATCGCCGCCCCCAGCCCACCTTCGCCCTCGCGCATAATCAAGCTCCCACGATGATATTTCCGATTATCCTAAATCATATCATATGTCCCGAACTACTTAATCCTACCTTAATCTCGAAAGTTTCTTTTGATGCAATCACAGCGTCCCATCGTTCCTACTACCTCAGGTAGGGGACATTGGGACGAGCAATTTTAACGGGGAGATCCTCGGTCTATTGCGCATCATTGATGATTTCGCACTCTGCAGAATACATTTCAATCTCCATGTCAA
>QNVH01000083.1 GCA_004347955.1 Thermoproteota archaeon
GTCCACTTCACCCTGATGGAGATAGTGAAGGAAGACGGCACGAGATGCTTAAGGTTTATTCATAGGGTCGAGGATGGAGAAGAGGGTTTGGAAGGGAAAGAGAGCAGTGAGAAGAAGAATTGGAATGGAGAAAAGATAGAGGAGAATGGGAAAAGTGAGGAAGAAGAAGGGATACCTAAAGGTGAGGAAGTAAAAAGGAGTAATGAGGATTTGGTGGACGTTGAGGGTAGCGGTTTTGTTGCTGAAGAAAGACCTAATGCGCCGAGAGGGCATCATTATGACTACAATTATAAACACGACTATGATTACGTTTGGGCGACGCCGGCAATACCNATGATTGTTTTTCTTCTAGCCGGATTCGCGCTGTATTTCTTTGCAGGAGATCTCGTCTTCCGCATAGTTCTCGCCTTCTGGTAGGAGCGAGAAAGAACTGGACTGAGCTGCTGTCAGCACAAATTGAGGGAGGATAGAACATCATCGAGGATGGACGAAATTGATCTCTTAGAATTCAGTGCAGTTCACCTAAAGCACTCATGCCCCAGATCTGCTTTAAGTCCAATCCTGTCAAAGGCTGAGGCAGCAATCTCGGTCGCAGATCTGAGGTCTAGATCGCCCAAGATTATGAGGTGGCCACCGCAACCCGATCTGCAGTCGGTGTTNCCGAACCCATCAACCGTTGCAAAGCCCAATTCCCTCAGTGAGCGGACAAATTCGCACTCCATTTTTCGGGTAGAGGGAGCAAAGACCGGAATGAATGTTGCAGAATGGGGAAGGAGGGAGTCTATGTGCCAGTGCTTTTTTGTGGCACCCGTCTTGAAGGTTTTTAGGTGCCTGCCTAGCCNGGCAGAAACCCCGCCAGGACCGAAAGCAGAGCCAGCATATANGTAGATCCCTGGATTGAGGTCAAACCGCTTTTTTCCGATGTCTAAGGATAGATGGCGGTCTAGCTTGAGGATGATGGCGTATACCCCTTTCATTTTACTTCGTCATTTAAATGGTCTCAAGACCTTGAAAAGGTTGACTGTGTTGAAGCGGATTATTGTGCTAAGAGGATAATTGGTTAGGGCGCGTTTAGATTTTTCAGCAGAGTTCAGCACTGGAAGAAAATTGAAAATTTTGAAAATAAGGATTATAACAAGTTAAAGATATGTAGAACATTATGGGATTTTTAATTGGATAACTCACATCTGCTTNGTTTGTTTTGAGATTGTTCTTTATATAAGACTTTGAGAGACACAACATTTATTTTTGAAGTCAAAATAGAGAAGTTTGGGCGATGATTGGGAATTCGGGTCCGGAAAACAGATGAAGAACCGGGCTAGTTGAGCCCTTCTCTGGCGAAAGCGATAATATTCTGTTTTTACCGAGAAGATCTGGGCGATGATCGGGGGACAAAGCTCGGAGTTGTGAAGACGCCGCTACAATTGTGAGCCCGCTATAGGACCTGCATGATGCCCTGCCACGTGAACTACTCGATGTCTTCCTCCTCTTCAACTTCCTCTGGCTCGGGCTTTGTCGATTCGATCGCCAGCTCAACTACAGCATCTTCGACCTTTTGGTCCAGCGCAGGCGCCACCACAAATACCTCTTTGTCCACATAGTTGTCGTCTTTGTATTCGTTATCGAAGGAGATGATGTANACAGGAATGTGAAAGACCACGCTCCCGTCGGACGTCCTCGACATGCCAAAATTTGAGTACAGGTCGTACTGCTCCTTAGTTATGGGGAGTTTGACCGAGACCGGGTACTGGGGATCCCTTATGACTGTGAAGTCGGCCCTGCTGGCGTCCCACAGCGAGAGGGCTTCTAGAACCTGCTTTTTGACAGCCTCATTCAAATCCCCTTGGACCTTGGACTTTGAGACTAGAGATCCCTCTTTTGACCTAACAACCAGAACTTCTTTGACGGGCAACACTAACCCCTCATGCTCGAGATGCTTTCGGTCAGCAGCTTTATCCCTTTCTCTATGTCGGGCATGCCCTTTTCGTTGTCCGGTATCTTTGTCATGACGTGCTTGATAACCCCACCCTCCAGTTTGAGGAATATCTGGGGGATGTCCACCCCACCAAACTCATCCTTCTCGCCATAATTTATGAGAAGGTCGTAGTCCTCCTTCCTGACCTCCAGCGGGATGTTTGTTGCCTTGGAGACTGCCTCACAAACCTGGAGGGCGTACTGACTCCGCTTCTCCCAGTCGGCTGTAACTGCGATGATTCCCTCTACCTTCATATTATGCACCTCTGGATTTTTGAGAAGTACCCCGTTAAATACTCATCGCTCAGGCGAAGCGCGGCTTCAGCGACAGTAGCAGGGGGGTGTAAGAGGGTAATTTGGGCTTGGATCCGATCTTCTTGCTGACCATGGCGACGAGGTCCTCAGCTGTAGCCGTGACCATGCCTCCTCCCCTGACCCTCACGGGCAGCTCGCCTGAAGAGGCTTCCTTCTCCCCGACGACCACGATGTATGGGATCCACTCCATCTCTGCCTCCCTTATCTTCTTGGCTACGGACTCGTCCCTATCGTCAACATCGACGCGGATTGAGTTCTGGGAGAGTTTTGAGGCTAGGTTGACAGCGAAATTGACGTAGCTTGAGTTGACTGGGATGATCCTAACTTGGATGGGGCTCAGCCAGACGGGCAGCTTAGGCGGCTTTCCTGCTTTCTGGTCCTTTGCAGCCTGCTCGAGTATCGCACCCATCCAGCGTTCTATGGATCCGAGGGAGCTGTGCAGTATTATGCACCCCTTCTTCTGCCCATTCTCGTCGGTGTAGAATATGCCGTAGCGAGCTGCGTCCTCTACATCCAGCTGCACTGTCACCAGCTGGACGTTGCCGCCCACAGAGTCTATGGCTTGGTACTCGTGCTTCAGGACCCAGTAGTGCTTCATCTCAGGCAGGAGCTCTATGAGGGCGGGCTTGTTTACGATCTTCAGGAGCGAGACGAGCCAGCCCTTGTTATTCGAGTAGAAATCCTTGACGATCCTGAATGCCACTGCGTACTCTATCTCCATCGAGTTCGTGAGCTTTGTGTACTTCTCGAAGAGCTCCCTGTACTCAGATAGCCCCTGCTCCAGGTTTGCGCAGAAGCAGTGCACGTCTGGCATTGTGAAGCTCCTGAGGCGCTTCAGCCCCACGCACTCCCCGCTCTGCTCCAGCCTGAACGAGGGGGAGAGTTCGTAGACCCTAACTGGCAGCTGTCTGTAGCTCATGGTCACGTCCTTCATCATCCTGAAGAGCCCGAAATCGCCGGCGAACCGGAGGGTGAATGGCTTTTTGTCGACCTCCAGGCGGTAATCCCGCTCGCGGAACTTGGATGCCTGCTCGGCTATGTCTGGCTCGTCCAACCTGTAGAGGAAGGGAGTCTCGATCTTGAACGCCTTCAGGTCCCTCACTGCTATGTCGTAGGCAAACTCCTCAAGAGTGTCCTTGATGACAGTGCCCTTGGGGTAGAACCTGAAGTGACCGACGTCGGAGGCGGGTTCGTAGTCCACAAGTTCGAGCCTCTTCATCAGCTTGATGTGGGCAGGCGCGCCCCTCTCGCCCTTCAGACCAGCCTCGTTCTTTATGAGCTGGAGGAGGGGGGCGTCAATTTTCAGGTTCAGGAAGGTCTCGGGTTTGGAGAGGTCTATCGGGAGCTCCTCCCCGTCTGGGGTGAGGATCAGAAATGTGCTTGGGGCTGGCTCGACCTTCTCAGCCTTTTCGACTTTTTCCTCGGCGGGGACCTTCTCGGAGAGGGTTATGCTTCTCGAGAGCTCGCTTAGCGGGTGACCCTTGCACCTCAGAGTGAAGGTCTTGTACCAGCCGAAGGGGGACCTCTTAACCTCTATAGACCCCCTGAGGGTCTCCTCGAGCGCCTTTAGGATCGAGAGGGCAGCCCTCGGCGAGGCCAGCTCTGAAGAGAGGTGGGCGTACGGGTAGATGACCACCCTCTCAGCCTTGACCATCCTCGCATGTTCCAAGATGGCACCAGAGGCAAGGCGGGCGATCTCTTTTGGGTCCTGCTCGTCAGACTTCTCCGCAGAGCAGAACGCCACCAAGCACTCCTCAACTCTCTCCACTTTTCCCACGTTATCTACAGCCTCGGGTTCTTTGACTGCGGGTTTGAGGGCGGCGTACTCGATGTAATCGGCATGGATCAGGAGGAGCCGCATTTGACTCACCAAGTGTGATGGATGATCTGTCTATGAATTGGGTATATAAATGAATAGGATGCTCTAACTCCGGCGGACCACCACTCAGTTCAAGCCACGAGGTTCAAAGAGCAAGGCGTTTGGGCGCTGGAGTTCCAGACTTTAGCAGAGGAGAGGGAGATCTGGAGCTGCTGATTTCTGAGCTTTGCACATTCGTACAAGTTGAAGTTTGGAGCTTTCTGGGCGCCCCAAAACTTATAAATCACGACCTTAACCTTAAAAGGGGCAAACCCAAAATTATTACCGGTGTGTTGCCGCGAATTAGAGGGGATAAGGATGGAGGGCTGCAAGAAGTACAACAATACGAGAATCGATATGTTGAGGATGAAGTATGAAATAAAGGCCGAGTACAGGGAGGCCCTCCAGCATTTGAGGTTCTTTGGGCTT
>QNVH01000084.1 GCA_004347955.1 Thermoproteota archaeon
ATCTTGAACGAGTGTAATCTTCGACCTAAGCGTACTTTTCTGGATTTGCGTCAAACTCTTTCTTACACCCGAGCGAGCAGAAGTAGTACTTCCTCCCTTTGTATTCAGATTTGTACTCTGCAGTCCTTTCGTCAACCACCATCTTGCAGATCGGATCTATCGCCAAACCTATCACCATGATCTATACTCATGACGTGTTATATTACACTTCCTCCCAATTTTGCCTCAATTTTTGAGCCAGACACCATTTGCGGAGCGTTATAACCCAAAACGTCAAATTTTGGGATGTTGAAATGTTGAAATACTAAAATGGGTTAAATAGTCTCNGTGGGGAAATTTGTTGGGATCCAGGAACATAAAAGACGAGATAAGGATGAAAGTCTGGAGGACAATGATGGAAAGGAATGCCGCCCTCCCGCCCTTTCCGGTCTTCGNTAGGATCCCGAACTTTAGGGGTGCCGGCGAGGCTGCCCAGAGGCTGAGGCGTTTAGAGAGATACGAGGGCGCCAAGATTGTCCTTTGCAATCCCGACTCCCCCCAGAGACCTGTCCGAGAAGTGGTCTTGCGGGACGGTAAGGTCCTGATAGTTGCCACACCTAGACTCTCGAGGGGTTTTATGGTGATAGAAAGGTCGGAAGACCCGTTCTACGACTCTACGATAAGGGGTATCATGGAAAGGGGTAAGCCCATTATGCCCGGGGACTGCAGAATTGATCTATTTATCGCTGGCTCGGTAGCCGTCAGCCAGGAGGGGTACAGGCTGGGCAAGGGTACGGCATANTCAGACACCGAGTATAGCCTCTGGAAAAAGGCAGGGTCGATAGACGAAAAGACAATCGCGATAACCACCGTCCATGACCTTCAGGTCTTGGATTATGTTCCAAGAGACGAATGGGACGTGCCCNTAGACTTAATAATCACCCCAACCAGGACGATGTGGACTATGCTGGGATCCAAGAGGCTAGGCATCTGATCCCCCCTCCACAAATAAAGCCANGGGATTATTGCCNCTGNGTTACTGATAGGTTTCCCAGCCCCTCCCATCATCCACTCCGCAGGCAAATGCCNGCTCATCTTTGGTAACCAGAATAAAATGCGCCGGAAGGAAAAGCCAGGGGCTTTTCATNTGTCCACACTGCGGAGAGTACAACNCAGACCTGAACGGAGCCATAAACATAGCCAAAAAGTTTGAGAGGTCTTTGGGCTATATGCTCTTAGACGGGGCTGCATGTGAACCAGCCCTAAACCAGCCTGCGCTGGAAGCCCCACCCTCAAGGGTAGGGTAGTTCACGTAGTTGTGGTTCTCAGCAATGATCTCAAGTGTACCAATAAAGTTAAAACTCTTAGCTGGCGATCTTTAGGCGATACAAATGCGAAAGAGAGTGGTTATAGGAATAGAGGGGATGCACTGCACAGCATGCGCCGCCTCGATTGAAAAGTCACTAAGTAAAATAGATGGTGTGCGCAGCGTAGAAGTCAGCTTTGGGTCAAATTCTGCTTTTGTTGAGTATGAGGATGATAAAGTTAACCTCCGGAGAATTGCAAAGGCTGTGGAGGATGCAGGGTACAAAGTGTCGGTAGAGAGGGCTATAATATTTGTCGAGGACATGAGGTGCGCGTCCTGCACAGCTAAGATTGAGGAAGAGCTGATGAAGAATGAGGGTGTCTATGCCGCCAATGCAAACCTTGCAACAAAGGCTGTCGTCGTGGAATATGACCCGAAGATGATAAATCCGAAGCGCTTGAGTGAGGTTATAAAGGACCTGGGCTACACCCCCCTGTTTAAGGAGGAGGCCTTAGGCTCTGATTTAAAAGAAAAAAGGCGCAGGACAGACTTCATCTTTAGCCTCGCACTCGCCATACCAATAACCATCATCAGCATGGCAATGGTACACCTCCCGAACAGGGAGTTATTGCTATTCGTGTTGACTACCCCCGTCTTGTTGGTTGGCGGCAAGAGCTTCTACGTGGGGGCTTACAAGTCTTTGAGGAGGGGCTACTCTGACATGAATGTCCTCGTGGCACTTGGCGTCTCCGCAGCCTACATTTTCAGCGCGGTCAACACCTTTTTTAGCCATGGGGATGTCTATTACGAGGTTGCAGCGCTGCTGATAACTTTCGTCCTTCTTGGCAGGTACCTTGAGGAGAAGGCAAAAGCTAGGGCGTCGTCTGCTATAAGGAAGCTGATGGAGCTTCGCCCAAAGACCGCAAGGGTCTTGAGGGATGGGAGAGAGCAAGAGGTTTCCACAGACGATGTAGTTGTGGGTGACCTAGTGATTGTAAAACCTGGCGAGTCCATCCCTGTTGATGGGGTAATAGTCTCTGGAAGGGCGACGGTGGACGAGTCAATGGTCACAGGGGAGAGTATACCGCTCGAGAAGAAGGAAGGCGACAGCGTCATAGGGGGGACCATAAACAGGACCGGTCTCATCACCATCAGGGCTACAAAGGTCGGCAAGGACAGTTTCATCTCGCAGATCGTAAGGTTCGTGGAAGAGGCGCANGCAAGGAAGGCGCCAATCCAGAGGTTTGCTGACAGGATTGCGTCCCGCTTCGTACCGGCAGTTGTCGGCACAGCCCTCATCACATTTATCGCTTGGACCCTCTTGGGCAAGCCAGTCAATTTTTCGCTGATGATGGCGGTATCCGTTCTCGTCATAGCTTGCCCCTGCGCTTTGGGGCTTGCCACCCCCACTGCGATAATGGTAGGTCTGGGCAAGGGGGCGGAGATGGGCATACTAATAAAGGGAGGAGAGGTCTTGGAGAAGGTAAGGCAATTGACGACGGTCGTATTTGATAAGACGGGGACACTGACACAGGGGAGACCAAGAGTTGTTAAAATTGTGGACCTCGCAGGGGTTGGAGAGGAAGAAGTGTTAAAGGTGGCGGCCTCGCTGGAGAAGGGGTCTGAACATCCTGTAGCAAAGGCCATCGTCGAGAGNGCTGAGGGCAAGGAGTTATACCGCCTTGATGAATTGGAGGAATTTCCAGGCGAGGGCGTGATAGGAAAGTTACTGGGGAGGCAGGCAATCGTTGGAAGTAGGGGCTTATTCGATAGGCTGGGTGTAAATCTTCGCGGTTATGAAACCATANAAAGATTGGAAGAAGACGGAATGACGACTGTGGTAACCTTCTATGACGGCAGGGTCATTGGAGTCATAGGGATATTCGACGAGCCGAAGCCAGGAGCGGCGGATGTGGTAAACCAGCTCAAGGGCATGGGTCTAAAGGTGATAATGCTGACAGGGGACAACGAAAGGGTTGCAAAGGCCGTCGNAAGGTCGTTGGGCATCGAGAGGTTTTTGGCAAATATTCGACCTCATGAGAAAGCCGGAGTCATAGCAAAACTTCAGGCTGAGGGCGAGATAGTGGCGATGGTGGGGGATGGCATTAACGACGCCCCTGCACTAACCCAAGCAGATGTTGGAATAGCCATCGGCAGCGGGACTGAGATTGCCAAGGAGGCTGGCGAGATAATCCTGACAGGAGGGGGCCTGGAGGGGGTTGTACTCGCTATAGATCTGAGCAACAAGACCATGAGGAAAATAAAAGAAAATATGTTCTGGGCTCTGGTATACAACACATTGGGAATACCCATAGCCGCAGGACTGCTTTATCCAACGCTGGTGTTGAGACCTGAGATTGCAGCCCTAGCAATGTCTCTGAGCTCAGTCTCAGTCGTTTCCAACTCGCTACTTCTNAGGAGGTACAGTCCTCCAGCCAAAAAAGGGGAAAATTAAAGAGGGCGGACTTCCAGATTCTTTAATGGTGTTTTCATGCCATTCAAAATGCGCGAGGTCTACTACTTTCTAAATCCCGGAGAAGAGAATACTGACCTCGTAGTTGAGGCNGTCACGAAGTACATCGAGAGGAGCGAGATAAGGGACGTTGTCGTCGCCAGCACCTCCGGGGCAACGGCTCTGAAGTTCGCCAGGGCACTTAAAGACGAAGCCAGGATAATCTGCGTCTCGGAGAGCCCCTTTAGGAGGGAGTGGGGCAATGAATATCCCTGCTTGGACCCAAAGATCAAGGAGGAGCTGGAGAGGCTTGGCGTCATTGTCTTGGACAAGGTTCCTTATGTGCTCCATGGCTCCCTATACGAGACTTCAAAGTACAGTTTCCCAACACCTGAGACGGTTTTCAAGGAGACCCTGTACGCATTCGGGCAGGGAATGAAGGTTGCGGTGGAGGTCGTGCTCTCTGCTGTAGACTGTGGTGTTCTGGAACCCTTTAAGGATGTCATTGGAGTCGGAGGGAGCGGGGTCGGCGCCGACACTGCAATAGTCGTGAGATCTACCTATCCGGGCACGGTCTTCTCCAAGGAGAAAGAGAAGAGGCTCGAGATAAGGGAGATCATAGCCATGCCACTCCAGAAGAAGTGGTGGGACTGAGGGAAAGTGAATTTTCCGTTCAGA
>QNVH01000085.1 GCA_004347955.1 Thermoproteota archaeon
CTGAGGAAAAAGGTCTCTGGATCGCCTATCTGCCAAAAGCGCCCGCACCCTCCAAAAAGGCATTTAAGTATACTTTTATACTGGTGGAAAATTTGTCAACAACAGTGAAGATAGAAAAGGATAAAAAAAGAAAAGAGAAGCTTGACAGGTTCTTGGTATTCTCCAAGTCCTTAGCTTCGACTCCTGTTTAGAAGGTCTGGTCAGCAGGATCCACTGAACATCCGCAGAAACATGATTTTCTGAGTCAAAATAGATAAACCCCTCCCATCAACTATTATTGGGGCAACGCATGATCACACTCCGCTACTACAAGGGCACAATACTGAGCGGCAGCTTCCACCTTCCCCACTCCGTTTGGGACAGCACCCTGAACTCCTACAAAGCCCTGGGCATGTACTACAGGGACGCCCTGAACTACCTCAAGGAGAGCGGCATCCCATTTCAGGACAAGGTGATGGACCCGGTCCCCTGCCCAAACCTCACAGCCGATGTGACGCCGAGGGGTTACCAGGTGGATGCCCTGTACTCTTGGGAGGACGCTGGCAGGAGGGGCGTCGTTGTCCTGCCGACAGGGGCTGGCAAGACCATTGTGGGAATCCTTGCCATTCAGGAGGTGAACGCCCCAACCATTGTCGTGGTCCCAACCATTGACTTGATGGAGCAGTGGCGCCGGAGGCTGCACTCCGCGTTCTCGGTGGACGTGGGCGCCTATGGTGGAGGGGAGGACACCATCGGTCCGCTTACCGTGGCGACCTACGACTCCGCCTACATCAGGGCAGAGGAGCTGGGCAACAGGTTCCCGCTGATCATATTCGACGAGGTCCACCACCTCCCATCCCCGGGCTACTCCCAGATAGCCGAGCTCTTCGCCTCGCCCTTCAGGCTCGGTCTCACAGCAACCTACGAGAGGGAGGACGGTCTCCACTCCGAGCTCCCCAGGCTGGTGGGCGGTAAGGTTTACGAGCGGAAGGTCTCCGAGATGGCTGGCGAGCACCTAGCCCCGTTCAAGGTTCAGAGGCTCTACGTGGACCTCACGGGAGAGGAAGAGGAGGAGTACAGGAGGAACATCTCCACTTTCAGGGAGTACCTGGCGAAGAGTGGCTTGAGGCTGAGGTCCCAGAAGGACTTCCAGCGGCTCGTGATCATGAGTGGCAGGGACCCAGAGGCAAGGGAAGCCCTACTCTCAAGGAACAGGGCCATGGAGGTGGCCCTAAACTCGTCCAACAAGGTGGAAGCCCTCCGCAAGATACTCTCTACCACCGACGAGAAGGCAATAGTCTTCACCCAGCACAACCAGCTAGTCTACCGCCTCAGCAAGGAGTTCCTCATACCTGCCATAACCCACGAGACCCCGAAGGACGAGCGCTCAGAGGTCTTGAGGGGCTTCAGGGAGGGGAAGTACAGGGTCATAGTGACCTCGAAGGTCCTGGACGAGGGCATAGACGTTCCCGACGCGTCCCTCGGCATAATCCTCAGCGGCACCGGCTCTAAGAGGGAGTTCGTGCAGCGCCTCGGGCGCCTCCTGCGCAAGGTTGAAGGCAAGGAGGCCAGGCTAATCGAGATCGTCTCGAGATCCACAGCTGAGGCGAACACGAGCCGCAGGAGGAGGGCGGCGCTGTAATGCTCCCATCAGAGCTGCTGGTCGCCAAGACCTTCAAAGGCGCCGTGAGGCCCTGCTATTTAGCGCCGACCCCCCAGCTCCTGAATCTGGCCCAATCAATTATAGAGGTCTACAGGGAGCACCTCGGTAAGAAGCGCTCCCAGGTGCGCTCTCGCCTCAGGCTCTTGGAGTACGGCCCCCACAACTTCCGCCTCGTCAGGGGATTGTCCGCCGTCCTGGACAGGTTCTCGGAGTTCGCCACAGACAGTCCGGTCGACCCCCAGACCATCAGGAAGACTCTCTTCGCCCTCTCCAAGGGCTTTGCGCCATCGCCCGCAGAGAGGCAGGAGGTGATCCTGGAGGCTTCCGAGAGGCTCAAGGTCCCGCCAGACTGGATAGAGCGCTACATGTGGAGCGACCTGGAGGGGGAGCAGATATTAAAGTCCTTCACCCCTCCCACCCCAGAGGAGCTCCTTGCCCACTACAACTTATCCCTCACGCAGACCCTCCTCTTCAAGTCAAAGTTCGTCGAGTTCTCCGTCGAGGGGAACTGGAAGAGGATCTTCAGGTCAATAAAGAGGCTCGGCCTCATGTACTCCATATCCGGATCGCCTGGCACCTACAACGTGCTAGTGGAAGGCCCGATATCCATAATCAAGATGACCGAGCGTTACGGGACGAGCCTCGCGAAGCTCCTCCCAGAGATCCTCGCGTCTAAGAACTGGAGGATACGCGCTCAGATAATCGGGAGGGGCAACAGGCTCCTGAACTTTGAGCTTAAATCCTCGGAGGGCGTTCACTTCCCAGAACCGCCTGAGCCCGAGCTCTACGACAGCTCACTCGAGGAGTCCTTCGCCCAGAGGTTCTCCTCGCTGGGCAGCAGGTGGCGACTCCTGAGGGAGCCAGACCCCATACCGGTGCCAGGGGGCGCCATGATCCCTGACTTTGCCTTCGAGCTCCAGGGGAGGAGGGTCTACCTCGAGATAGTCGGCTTCTGGACGCCCGAGTACATAAGGAAGAAGATCTCCAAGATCCAAGCCGCGCGCGACCGCAACGTCAACCTCATAGTTGCGGCAGACGTTGACCTTGGGGTCTCGGGCGAGATACCCGGCGATGTCATAACCTTCAGGGGGGAGGTCCCGCTGAAGCCCATACTGGATCGCCTCGAGAAGGAGGAGAGGGTTATGGTTGCATCCGAACTCAGCAGGCTGGACCGCTTGCCCTTGGCTGTGGAGGGGCCATTGGTGCACGTGGGCGATCTCGCATCCAATCTTGGGGTCTCGAGGGAAGCCCTCCTGAAGAGGCTCTCAGAGAGCCCGCCGGAAGGCTACGTTCTAGTGGGCGAAGACCTTATCCGAAAAGACCGGCTTCAAAGGCTCGCGCCCATGGTCACCTGCGGCTCTCCTCTGGAGGAATTGGTCAGGAGGCTAAAGGGGGAGGGCATAAGTGACCCGATCGCCCTCATCCACCACCTCGGCTTCACAGTCAAGTGGCGGGGATTAAACTCCGCGGAGGTCGCGAAGTCCCAAAACAGCAAGTGATGCAGGAAAGATCAGGGCTTTAGCCTAACAGTGCCACAGAATAGTCCCAGCCCACCCTCCAATAACCATGTTGAGCAGTTTTATTATTGCGGTCGGTAAATCCTGCACCATTTATGTGCAAAGGACAGAATCTGTTAGTGCCCGACTGATCAACCCCCTCAATACCGTCAGCCTGCCAGCAAATTCAGGGTGCGCCTTGAACCAGCCCCTGTTTGCCGGCGAAGGGTGTGGGAGGACGATCGCGGTCCTGCCCCTGAACTCGAGCTCTTCGAATACCAGATCTTCAAACTTCCTCTTTGGAAAAGCCCAAGAAGCCGCATACCTCCCGAGTATGACAAAGAGTCTCGGGGAGAGGTACGAGAGTTCTTCCCCCAGCCACATCTCTGCGCAGACCCGCGGGGGCGGCAGGTCCCCTCCCTTCCCTTTGCCAGGGTAGCAGTGCGCCACGCCAGTGATGTAGAATATATCCGGGTCGAAGAACGTCCTTTCTTGGACTCCGAGCCACTCGATGAGCCTCCTGCCGCTGGCATCAGGCGTCTCTAAATCTTTGGAGAAGGGTCTGCCGCACAGACCTGCACTCATGGAGGGGGCCTGACCTATCACAACTATTCTCGCCCCCTCCCTCCCCCAGACCAAGGGCTTAGGCTCGAACTTTAGCCCAAGAACATCTCTGCAGTACCTGCAGCCCTTCAGCTTGGACTGAAACTCGAGCAGCCCCAAGATGCCTCCCCTATGCATTTATTGACTTCGTCGGCAAATCATCCTCTTCACTCCTTATGGATAAATGTTCCGCCCTTGATAATCCTCCTAAAATCCCTTTGCAACCTCGTTTAATAGACGGTGCGCCCTTAATTTTCCATTCCAACGCAATCTTCAAAACTGATCTCTAACTATTAGAATTCGCCACGAGTACGGAAGACCCAGAGAAGGTGAACTACCCCTCGCTATCGCAAGGGGCTTCCTGCTTCAACGATGAGGCTTGCGGGGACATGGATGAGGCCCCGTAGAGGTCTCTTCTCAGCAGGCGGATCAGGGCTTTCCCTTCCCCTCACCTTTATTCTATTTGCCGAGGTATAATCCCTGAATGGGTCTTCAAAGCTCAGCCCTTCTGATGTGCCCCTCGGGTTCACCCTAAACACTCGAGTACC
>QNVH01000086.1 GCA_004347955.1 Thermoproteota archaeon
CTTGCCCTCCTCGACGAGGGATTCAAAGAAGCTGTAGAGGTCCCCCAGGCTGAAATCAGCCTCGGATCTCAAAGAGAGGCGCTCAATCCTCCGTGACGAGACCAGGGATTCGATGATTCCCTTCATTCTCCCCCTCATTGCTTCAAGGCTCTCGGGGATCGCCTGTGCGTCCAGTATCTTGTCTGCCGAGTCAAAGGTCTCTGTTGATACGAAGTCCGGCTCCAGGTCCAGGAGGTGTATCAAATACTCGCCAGATACGTCGAAGACGACGACGGAGATCCCATTCATGGATGAGACCGTCTGCCTGATCAGGTAAGATGTGAAGTTAGACTTCCCGCACCCTGTGAACCCGAAGAGACCGGAGTGGTACTTCACGATCTCATCCATCTTCACTGTGAGGGGTATGCCGAGCCCCTTGATCTCGCCCACCTCTGAGCCCTTGTCCACGCAGAGGAAAGCCCTGACAGCCTCCTTTGAGAGGATCCTTGCCTCCCCGCCCACCAGCGGTGTGAGGTTTGAGCGCTCAAACCGCGGGTAACCGCCCACAATGTCCATGCGGTAGCCTGTCGGCACAGCCAGTATGTCGATCCACGTCTCCTCGCTGGCGCCCCAGCCGCGGTCTATGGTCTCCAGGAATTCCCGCCTTATCACCTTCGGGACGCTTATGCCCATCCCGAGCATCTGGAAGTGGACGGGGCTGACGCCGGTCGTCTGGTAGACTAAGAAGGTCTCGCCGTTGGACGTCATCCTCTTTATCCCGATGTAGGCGGGCTCGTGGAGCCTGTCGAGGACCTTGAGGGAGAACCTCGCCTCGATGGTAGCCTCCCCGGTGCTCAATGTGAGCTCCTCCCCGGATACCCTAACGGTCCTGTAAGCCATCCTGCAGCTCCTGAGCCTCCCCTCAAACTCTCCCCCTATATCTTCAAAGATCTCCATTCCACTTGGACCTCCAGCCATTATATTGGTTCATAAAAGGCAGATTGTGACTCGGTGTCAAAACATGATCCTTGCCACCCGCTCGGCAACCATCAGATTGGTTCATGTCGGGCGGATTGTGACTCGAAAAACGAATGAAAGGATGGGAGAGATAAACGGGTGTGAACGGGCCCGGCGTCAGAGCCGAATTCACAATGATTATCCTGATCAAGATTAAAACCCTCCCAGCCTATCAGCGCCACTCCCTGTCGTTCCGGGTGCTGGCGGTGCACCCGACCTTGATCTCGATCTTTCCATCTCGGACCTTATATCCCTGAACCTNCTGGCTATTGTGAAGAGCTTGTACTTTCTCGAGAGGGGACCCAGCTCCAGCTCAGCCACAGACCTCAATAGGTCCTTCATCAACTTGATCTCAGTCTTCACAGCCTTGTCTGCCAGGTACAGGAGCTGGTTGTGACCCATCACCTCCAGCACTTCAGGGTTGTCTGAGGCGGAGAGTAGAGCCATTATGAGGTCGTCAAGCGGGTTGCTCCTCTCGCCCTCCCAGTACGGCGAAACGGTGACCTCGGAGTCCCCTTCCATCACCTTCAGATCGCNTACAAACTCAGAGTCGAACTCCGGGTTGAAGAACCTGTCGTACAGGAATGTGGGGGATCGGAGCTCCCTGTCCCCTTGAAACTCTCGGAGCTGGAAGTAAGCCTTTACGAACTGCTGCTCCATGGCGACCCTCTTCCTCGCGGCATCCAGCTTCCCGGAGTAGACCATGGATGTGAAGCAGGCATCGTAGGAGATGGTCCTCCATGGTGCCGAGCATGTATCAGGGTTGGCTCCGCTCAGTATCGTGAGAAAAGCCCTGTCGTGCCTTATGGCTGGCAGGCTCCCCCCGCCCTTGACGAGCCCGCTTGCCATGGCATATGGTACAACGCAGGTTATGAAGTCAGAGGCTGTCGTGTCCTTGGCTATCCCTATGAAGAGGACGTCCCTTGACCTCTCCCTCAGCATCTGTATCAGTATCAGGTTCACGGCATTCAGATCCCAGACTGTCAGCCAGTCCTCGCCTTTGCCCAATATTAGCGGGTGTTTCGGGGAGAAGAATACGTGTTCGACCACATTGAGTGCCAATTCTTTCATCCTCGGCCAGAAGTTCTTGATGCGGGGCTTCAGCCTGATTGTGCCGTGAAGGTCTCCGTCGAGGAACTCTTCTCCGGTCTTCTCCACAAGCCAGCTCACGACCCTTCCAAGCCTAGTGACGTCCTCAAGCCCGAGTCGCCTGGCTAGGTCGCTTGCCCTAATCTCATCATTCTCCAATAGGATCTTCACCAGCATGTAGGGGAGGTACCGCCTTCTACTTGGTATTGTGAACGCGCCACCTCCGCAGCCGATCACAAGAACTAAACCAAGGTCGAGCAGGCTTGGTCGGCCGTGAGATGTCTCTAGGTTCAGTAAAGCGGACCTCTTGTTCTTCAGGATAGTCCGGACATCCCTGGCGAGCGGGGAGAAGGTACCGTGGAGGGGTCTGTCGAGGAAGACCACCTTAACCCCCGGGTCCTCAGAAGCCTTCAGTGCCAAGTAGAGCTCTGCCATAGTCATTATGGCGAACGGGACCTTCTCTGCAGACCAAATGAGCTCCTTCTCGCTGGAACCGACATCGCCGGTGACCGACGAGACGTCCTCCATCCAGAGCGGGACAGAGGCAGAAGCCTCCAGCCTAGAGTCCCGCCAGACCTCCTTTAGATTGAACTTCACCCTACCATCGCCAAATGTGAAGTTGCACCTGAACCCTGTGGCGCAGGCATAGAAGAGAAGCATCTCCAGGAGCTCGTCGTACTCCATAGAGCCGTCTATCCCCACTGCCGAGTGCACACCTGGCTCGATGATATCTTGAATGTGAACGGCGGGAGGGGGGCACCTGAAGCAGGGCTTCAGATCGTCCCTGCCCCGGAGGTTCAGCATCCTTGAGACAAAGATCTGAGCCATCTCAGAAGTCTGGGATTTCAGCCTCTCGGGTATGCCCAAGATCTTTCACTTGTTTAATACTATTGAATCAGGGAACAAATAAATTTGTCAGATTAAGGATAAATTTGCAGGCAAGGCCCTCAGATTTGAAATTCGGATGGAATGAGTGGGGTCGCTGTGAAGTCGCCATAAGTTAAGGCAGACAGAGTGCAGGAGAAAAATCATCGATTCATCAATGACGAGAGCGCTTTAAATTTGATTGGGCTCTTGGAGGTAAATGCGATCTTCATTGAGGCTTTACTTCATCAACCATAAAATTAAACCTCTTCGCGGTATCCTCCAAACTCCCCATAGTCACCCTATGAACATCCTCTTTGCTTGAGCCGAGTGCTATGGTATTGATGGTCATTTGAAGGGACTCCTCCAGCTCAGATATTGTCCCATCCATGTAGATGCCGTATTTTGAGCCGATGGTATCGGCGCGCAGGTAACCGCTCCTGCCCCTTATGTGGATCTTTATGTGCCCTATGCCCTTCGCCCCACTTCTCATGAGGGTGTCCTCTATTGATTTTATGAGGTCGGCTGCTAGGACTTTGATCTCATCCAGAGAGAACGGCTTGCTGAGCCTGAGGACAAATGTTGAGCCGTATCCGGATATGCTAAGGCCTTCATCCTCGTGAGGAGCTTCGTGGAAAGGTTTGCCCTTATCTCCATCTGCCATTCAATACACCTCAAGCGATCACGCTGACGAGTTCCTCTAGACCTACGCCGTCCTTTGCTGAGATCCTCAGGATCTTAGCGTTGGGATTTACGGCTCTTATCAGCTCCTCTTGGGAACGGGCAGCCTCATCTCCGATGGCGTCGATTTTGTTGATAGCCACAACATCAGCCCCGGCGATCTGCCTCTTTATGAACTTCCCAAGGTCCTCGTCCAAGAGATTTTCGTGACCTCGCTCACCGTCAAAGAGNACTATTACCGGTCCCTTCTCCAAATTGAGACCCTTGACAAGCCCGATGCCATCCTTCACCGACGAAGGTATTGAGACTCCAGAGGGCTCTATAAGGACATAGTCCGGCGAGTAGGACCTAGCCAACTCCTCNAGCGTGTACGCAAGGCTNACCAGGAGCTCGCAGCATATGCAGCCCCCGCCTATGTCGCGGACCTTCAGACCGTACTCGCTGACCACTTTTGCGTCCACCGGGACGTCGCCTATCTCGTTGACTATCACCGCGACCTTCTTGCCCCTCGATGCTATCATCTTGGAGAGGGCTATTATAGTGGTGGTCTTGCCGCTCCCCAGGAAGCCTGCTACCTGCACTACCTTCAAT
>QNVH01000087.1 GCA_004347955.1 Thermoproteota archaeon
AGGTTGAGGCAAGGGAAGTGTTTGAATACGCAAAGAACGGAGACAATTTTGCGCTCTGCGTGGTCAGAGAGGCCACCAGGCTCAACGCCATAGCTATAGCCAACCTGGTCAACCTTTACGATCCCAGCCTTATCACGGTGGGCGGCGGCGTGGCTGTTAAGAACCAGGAATTTGTTGTCTCACCGCTCCAGCCTTACGTTGAGCGTTTATCCTTCAACTCGCCTCCAAAGATCGTACCCTCCCCCCTTGGTGAGGATGCCCCACTACTGGGATCCATTATCTCCACATTCGGTCTTTAATCCTTAAACTTCACACTTCTACTTTTCATCTTCCGTCTTCTATCTCACTTCCTATGTCTTCCCACATTTTCGATAATTTCATGGCAAGCCATTGTCTATTTTCCCTTGGCTATCATGACCTCTGTGGACTTGATCACAGCCTCGACCCGGTCGTTGACCTTTATGTCTAAGTCATCAGCTGCCTCTGTGGATATCAGCGCTGTTATTGTTGTTGGGACTTCTATTTCGAGCCTTACCTTAGTCACCACGTCCCCTCTTTCGACACTTTTGACGACTCCCTTCAACCTGTTCCTCGCACTAATCTTCAATCCAACCGCCTCCCAATACTCCTCATCCCCCAGAACTTCGCCCACGTAATTCTCTACCCTTCGATATTCCTTGAGAAGGTAATCCCCCAGCGGGGTGAGCATCGCTCCTCCTCCACCGCTCCTCCCGCCTTTAAAGGTCTTAACAACCGACTCGCCAGTGGCATTTCTGATCCTCAGCAAGTAGTTCCATACATAACGGTATGACATTCCGAGCTTTCTGGCAGCTTTAGAGATTGACCTCTCCTCTTTTATTGCCTCGAGTATCCTGGCACCGCCGTAGCCGAGTATGGGCTCTCCCCTGTATTCTAGCCATATCCTCGCAGTGGGTTTCGTCTCTTGGGCGGGCATACAATTGATTATTAACCGTTATGTTTTTAAATACATATCGATAACGATGTATACAACTAAACACAACGGGTTTCGGTGTTCTACCAATGTGGAAGCCTTCAAGAGCACTTTCCATAGCCCTCATATCCACAGTTGCCATCGTGAGCTCCTTCGCCTACGAGCTGTACTCCACTTCAGGAGGATCAGTGGTAGTCCTTGCAACAACCACAAGCACCTACGACTCAGGCCTCCTTGACTACCTGTTGCCAAAATTTGAGAGTGAATACGGGGTTAAAGTCCATATAATACCGGTGGGCACGGGTCAGGCTATAGAGTCCGCCATGAGGGGTGACGTAGATCTCGTATTAGTGCATTCAAGGCAGCAGGAGCTTGAATTCATCAACAGCACCTATGGCATTCACAGGGTTGCTGTGATGTACAACGAATTTGTCATAATCGGCCCGGCAGAAGACCCAGCTTGCATAGGAGGGCTTACAAATGCAACAGAGGCTTTCCGGAGGATCGCGGAGGCTGGTAGTAAGGGCGTCACTTCATTTGTCTCTAGGGCAGACAAGTCTGGGACACACATGGTCGAGCTGAGGATATGGGAGAGCCTCGGAATAAAGCCCTCAAGCCAAGCTCAGAAGTGGTATTTGGAAGCGGGTGCCGGTATGGGTGCTGTGATGCGCATGGCAAACGAGAAGAGAGCCTACACAATCACTGACAAGGCAACATGGCTCTCGTTCCAGAGTCAACTTGCTAACCTGAGGGCTCTCGTCCAGGGTGATCCACTCTTGCTGAACCCGTATTCAGTGATACTGGTTAATCCGGAAAAATACCCCCAGAGAAACATTAATGGTGCCATCGCCCTAGCCAAATGGATGATCTCAGATGAGGGTCAAGACCTGATAGGCAACTTCACGAAATCTGGCGAGACTCTTTTCACGCCTATTGCCCGCAACTACGAGAGGGCCCATGAGTTGGGATTTCCGGATCAGCAGGAGGAGATCGCTTGGTATGATACCCATCAGCCATAGTCACAATGCATTTTATCGTAGGGGACTCGCAAGCAACCTCCGGTTAGGATCCAATTTGGAGTGGAGTGAATAATGGTTGAAGATGTCTTTCTCCAAGANATAATAAACATCACCTTTCTTTCTCTCAGAGTATCTGGCACGGCTGTGCTAATTGGGGCCCTGATAGGCATCCCGGTCGGGGCTTTCTTAGGCTTCCGGCAGTTTAAAGGTAAAAAGACGATGATGCGACTAGTTGACGTAATGCTAAAGAGCATAATAAACACATTCATGGGTCTCCCGCCCGTCGCCGTTGGGCTGGTTGTCTACCTCCTCCTTACCTCGTCTGGTCCTCTCGGCTGGTTGGGTCTCCTTTACACTCCCACCGCCATGGTGATAACACAGCTGATCATGGTTGTCCCTATAATTATCGGCGTGACCATGTCAGCAGTGGGGAGCGTTGAGAGATCCATAATGGAAAAGGCGCTCTCGCTAGGCGCCACGAAAAATCAGGCGGCTTTTCTGGTACTGAGGGAGGCTCGCGTNGGCGTCCTNACAGCCATAATAGTCGCCTTCGGCGCAGCCATATCTGAGGTTGGGGGCATAATGATCAGCGGGGGAAATATAAGGTGGTTCACGCGCACACTGACCACCGCNATAGTNGTGGAGACCGAGCTTGGAAACTTTAATATGGCTCTNNCGCTTGGCGCCATACTATTGTCNATAGCCTTTGTGATCAATNTNGCATTGACCGTCCTCCAAATCAAGGGGGCGAGGAGGTAGTTCAAGCATGAGAGCCGTGGAGGTCCGTNGTCTGTCCAAGGATTACTCGGGGAGGCTCGTCCTGAGAGACGTGACCTTCGATGTCCATGAGGGGGAGTTTTTTGTGCTCNTGGGTCCCAATGGCTCAGGCAAGACAACACTCCTCAGAATACTNGACCTCCTCGAAGAACCGACCANTGGCAAGGTGTTCTTTGAGGGGGAGGAGGTGGACTATTCAAAGGACAGGGCAACTCTCCGCAGGAAGATAGGTATGGTCTTCCAGCANACAGTCCTATTCGACATGAGCGTTTTCGACAATGTGGCATATCCACTTAAGATCAGGGGCGATCTTGCTAAGGCTNATATTGAACGGAAGGTAGCGAGGGTGCTCGAGGATGTGGAGCTGAGCGGCTTCGAGAGAAAGAACGCCCTGGCTCTCTCTGGTGGCGAGGCACAAAGGGTCGCGTTGGCTCAAGCACTTGTGGCTGAGCCCAAACTCCTCCTGCTAGACGAACCCACAGCCAATCTCGACCCGAAGAACGTTTCTATAGTTGAGGGCATTCTCTCGCGCCTGAATAGAGAAAAAAGAACCACTATCATTATGACCACGCACAACATGTTTCAGGCTGAAAGGCTGGCGCAGCGAGTCGCCCTGCTCAACGAAGGGGAGATAAAGGCAATAGGGTCTTTTAGGGACGTCTTTGGAAACCAAAGCTTATCAAGTCAATAGATTTAGTAAATACCTGACTGGTTTTATCTAACCTCCGCAAGAAGACCCCGCCCGAGAGGGCGGGATGAACTGCGGTTAATCTTAAATTCAATGAACCTATAACTTGACTGTATGAGGCTGACCGTTTGGGTGGGCATTGTTGGGCTGACTTGAAGGAAGAAAGAGCTTCTGGATAGGGAATATAATAACCTCCAAAGATTTCTCAGGGGCGATAAGGCTGCCCCGCTGTACTCAGCAAATAAACAGCAAGCCCTAAGATACTACAGAAAGGTCAAGCAAAAGGAGTATCCGCTCAGTTTGAGGAACGACTTGATCAACCTTAAAAAGGCTTTCTGGTTTCTGAAAATTTCCGTGTATGGCGTGAGAGGCGGAATCAGAGTCCCAGTTAAGCCCCACAGAGAGTTTCCGGATGGGAAGCTCTGCGAGAGCAAGGTTGTCAGGAAAAAAAGGAATGACAGATACGTTGCAATGCTAACCTTCGAGTTCAGCCCACCGCCCATGCGTAGATGCTCCTCAATCCTCGCCGTTGATCTGGGCGAGCGCTTTGTAGCCACAGCGGTGCTCTGGCGTAAAGGCGTGGTGAAAGCCCAGTTCCTCGGCAGGGAGATAAGGGGCGTACGCAGGCATTACGCATGGCTCCGCAGGAGGCTCCAAAAAGGTCTAACCCAGGTCGTAAAGAGAATTGGAAGCAAGGAGAGAAGGATGGTTGATGCCATCCTACACCGAGTCAGCAAGAGGATAGTCAGCCTC
>QNVH01000088.1 GCA_004347955.1 Thermoproteota archaeon
CTCGACATGTATATCTGGCGGAGCTTTATGCCGTGGCTTTCGAGGTCGGACAAGAGCCAAGCCAATACATCAGACTTAGTTTTTATTTTCCCGACGACACCTATTAGCCGCCTGCCAGGGTAGATCAGGGAGCGCCCTAGATCCAAGGGTACATTCATAGTGTCACCCAAAAAAATCAAACGTTCTAATATGATAAAAAATTGTTGGTTTGCTTGTTAAAAACAAACTCCACTTCCCTTCGTAGCTACAGTTGTGTGTGCTGAGAGAAGACAAGCCCACCCAGACAAAAAGTACATGGAACTCGATGAAGAGAAACTGACTAGGAGATCGATCTAATCCAATGAGATCGATCTAATCCAATTATCCCGGAAAGAGTCAAGATATTACCAACTTCACAATTAAAGAGAACACGTCCTCGTTCCAGATCCTCCTTAACCTGGTGAGCACTTCATCAATAAAGGCAAGTAGCGCACATACGATCAGATGCGCTCTCTATTGAACGTTCAATTAATTATTTCTTTGACTGTCAAATATTTACAACCTATGAGGTTTGTTGAGTCTTATTCCTTTCTCGAGAAGCTCAGGTCTTTGATGTACGAACTGCTGGAGCTTTCAGACAAAACGGAAGGAGAGTTAAAGGAAGCCAGCACATCCGTGAAGCTGGGGCTTCCGTCTATGCTGAAGAATGGAGTGATAATGGATGTCACAAACTCCGAGCAGGCTGGGGTAGCAGAAGATGCAGGAGCAGTTGCCATCATGGTTCTCGACAAGCTGCCCTACGACGTCAGAAAGAGCGGCGGTGTTGCAAGGTCCGCCGACATCAAAGTGATAGAGGAGATTATGTCAAACGTAACCATACCTGTGAGCGCCAAGTGCAGGATCGGTCACTACCAAGAGGCCAGGCTTCTGGANGAGGTTGGAGTTGATCTGATAGATGAGAGCGAGGTCCTGACGCCGGTGGACGATAGAGGTCACATAAACAAGTGGTCCTTCAGAGTTCCCTTTGTAAACGGAGCCCGCGGTCTCCCCGAGGCGCTNAGGAGGATCGGAGAAGGATCTTCTATGATAAGGACAAAGGGCGAAGCCGGAACGGGTGATGTCTCAGAGGCTGTCAGACACATGAAAGCCCTCACAAAGGACATCAAGTTCCTCGCNGAGTCTATCGAGGACGGGGATGAAGTGATCAGAAAGTACTCAAGGAGAAACGCAGTGCCATACGAGTTGGCACTCCTGACCGCTAGATTGGGCCGCCTCCCCGTGGTCAACTTCGCCGCTGGTGGCATAGCCACGCCTGCCGACGCGGCTCTCATGATGTGGCTTGGGGCTGACGGGATATTTGTGGGCTCTGGAATATTCAAGTCGAACGATCCCGAGAGGCGNGCTGAGGCGATAGTCTTGGCAACCTCTTGCTGGTACGACCCAGAGAGGGTCTTAGAGGCCCAGAGGATGGTGACGGAAGGATCAGCGCTCACTGGATTGAATGTAAGGTCCCTCAGACCAGAAGATTTGCTCCAGGTTAGAGGTGAGTGATTTGGTGAGGGTTGGAGTGCTTGCACTTCAGGGAGACTTTTTGGAGCATCTTGAGGCGCTTCAAAACCTAGCCGAGAGAAGGCTCATCAGGAGCTCTAAAGACCTCAATGCTGATGGAGGCATAGACGCATTGGTTCTTCCAGGAGGGGAGTCCACTACCATAGGCAGACTTCTCGAGGTCGCAGGCCTCAAAAGCGTACTAGTTGAGAAAATAAAAGAGGGCATGCCTACCCTCGCTACCTGCGCCGGCGCGGTCCTGTTGGCAAAGAGAATAAAAGACAGTGTCATCGGCGAGACGAACCAGCAACGTCTCGGGATCATGGATATTTCTGTCATCAGAAACGGATTCGGGAGGCAGTCAAGCTCGTTCGAGTGCAAGGTCGACCTGAAGGGTATAGGCGCAGTAAAAGCATCCTTCATAAGGGCGCCCATAATCGACGCGGTGTGGGGTTCTGCCGAGCCCATAGGATATATAAACCATCCTAAGGTGGGAAGGACAATCGTCGGAGCCATTCAATCAAACANNATTGCCCTCACATTCCACCCTGAGATCCATGGTGATGACAAAGTCCATAGAGCCTTAATAAGCATGGTAAGGCGCTAGCTATCTCTGATCCTGGCAAATAGGGTGTTTGCTCTTGATATTCTCGAAGTGTTCGGTATGCGGACATGCAGAGGACGGTGTTCATATCAGGTGCAGGAAGTGCGGCGGAATGGTGCTATTTGAGTACACTGATCTGAAATGGTCCGTTCAACGCGATCTTCCAAGCATGTGGCGGTACTGGCGCATGCTTCCGCCAACAGAAAAACGTGTGACTCTGGGCGAGGGCTACACGCCTATTAAGAAGGTGGGCGGAGTTTTTGTGAAAAATGAGACGACCAACCCTACGAGGAGCTATGCTGACAGGGCTTCATCAACTATTGTAAGCAACCTAGATGGCACGTCGCTCAAATATGTGAAGGACTTTGCACTATCCCTTACATATTACCTCAAGTCCTCAAATAAACCTGCAAGGGTCTATGTAGATCAAAAGGAGGCAGATCCTCAAGAGTTGATATTCCTCCATCACCTCGGCGCCGAGATCCTCTTCCAAGATGCGCCCAGCCTCTCTGTCCTCAATTACGACAATCCCTTTACTGTTGAAGGTCTGAAGACAATAGCGTTTGAGATCGTCGAAAGATTGCCAAAAATTGAGGAGATATACGTCCCCGCCAAGAGTGGATTGTTGGCTCTTTCCATAATTAAGGGTCTGCGTGAGGCATCAGAGATGGGAGTGGATTCTGCCTCAAGCTACTCTGTTGTCGCTGTAAGGCTGGGGGGTAATGAAGAGCTGCCTCATGGAATTAGGACCATGAACGCGGATCCACGCGAGGCTCTCAAGAGCTTAGTTGACCTGGCGAGGGTCGGGATCCGTACCGAGCTACTCTCAGCCTCGGCATATTCGATGGCTGCCAACAGTGGATCCGGGCTGGCTCTGCTCACGGGATCTTCGAGAATAGACATTAGGCTGGGGAGAGGAAGATGTTCACCCATAAAATCGGATGTGAAGAGAGCGCTGGAGAGGAGGGGCTCTGCAACAGCCTATGAAATCTGGGAGGATCTTGGCACATATTCCCTGAGGGGGATCTACAAGATCATGAGGGCGATGGAGATAGAGGGCACTGTAAAGGGTGAATATTTTATGCGCGGAAGGAGGAGGGTAAAGCGGTACCGTCTGCTTTGATAAGCAAGAGTCGCCACTTTTAAGCTACAGCGAATAGACAATGCTTTTTTTCCAATTTGACCCTTCCAGCAATGAAGTTTCCCTATATTGTGCTGCAGCTAATGGTTGATATCAAACCCGCTTCACTTTTGAGACTGCCCACCAATGAAGATGGAAGATTATTACTTCTAGAATGGCCGTTGGTTTGTTGTCAATTGCCCTTTTAGGCTCCAACCTCAAATCGTCCAATCCCACCGTGGAAGCAGGGCGGTTTTTATAAGCCACCACTCGGTGAATGCCACCTCCGTTGATATAGCCTATATTTAGGACCACCTGTTGCGTCCATATTCGCCTTTAATCCGAAGTAAAGGCATTTGAAGAGCCTTCATTTTGTGGTTGTATATTCAGAGTGGCAGAAAGGGCATTCGCTTGAGGTTCTTATTCGCTTTTTTCTCCGGCTTGGTCACCTTCCTCCCTTTCGTGGTGAGATAATGGAACCTGCAGGAAGGTCTTTTCGAGCTCATCGTATGAGGAGGGGGAAGTAGACGGCGTGACCTTCCGTGAGCGGGATAGAGAAACGCCCCCTTGAGGACTTTGGCGAGGAACTGCCGAGCGGCAGGGTCAGGTGCAAGTACCGCGGCTGCAGGAGGGTCTGCACCTCGTGGAACGGGCTGGTGATTCATTTAAGGAAGACACACGGCGTTTCCTAGAGGGACCGGGGGTCTGAGGGTGGGCTGGAGGGAGGGCGAGGGCGTCCTGAAGCTGGCGCTGGTGAAGATGAAGGGGTGCTCCTCAGCCGAGGAGTGCAGGCGCGCTGTGGAGGAGGTCCTAGCGCTCGTGAAGGAAAGGAAGCTGGAGCAGCTGAGGGAGGAGCTGGGAGTGCTGAAGTGATTTAATTATCAGACCCTGGTCCTCGCCCTGCGGAGCTCCTGGAGCTCCTT
>QNVH01000089.1 GCA_004347955.1 Thermoproteota archaeon
GATGGAATACGCGAGATCCATAGGGGCTGACAGCTGGGGTAAGGACGCGTCTGAGGCGGTTGGGATAGTGAGGAGCTTAACCGCCAAATAACCTTTTTTTGGAGGCTGTCTTATACCGAAGGTCTTTGTCGACTCAGTCTCCAAGCGCTATGAGGTTGCGGGAAGGGAGGTCGTAGCACTAGATTCCTTAACTATTGATTTTCCAGAGAGAGGGATTGTTGTCATAGCCGGGCCGTCTGGTGCTGGAAAGACCACACTTATCCGCATAATCTCTGGTCTTGAGAGTCCAACCTCTGGCTCGGTCTTCATAGATGGCGTAGAGATTTCCCGTCTAGGCGCCTACGAGCTTGCATGGTTCAGGAGAAAGAAAATTGGCTTCAAGCCACAAGACCCCGTGTTGATACCCCAATTGACGATCTTGGAGAACGTAGCTCTTCCGTTACTCTTCAATTTCGTTGACAGGGATAGGGCTATCAAATCCGCCAAGGAGCTTCTGGACGAGGTCGGACTATCTGCTAGGGTGGACCACAAACCAGCACAACTGAGTGGCGGCGAGTACGAGCGCGTTTGCTTCGCCCAAACAATTATAGGTTCTCCACCAATTGTCATACTTGATGAGCCAACAGCCCATCTGGACCTGGAGAGCTCGAGAAAAATAGCCAACATTATAAAGAGGAAGCAAAGGGAGACTCAATCGCTTTTCATAGTCACCACACTAGAGCAATCTCTAATAGAGGGGGCAGACAAAATATTTAACCTGATGAACGGACGTCTTGTCAAAGTTATTTAATTAAGTTAAATCAAATCAAATTAAGTGCATAACAAAAATTGGCACACTCAGTAAAATAGGCGATCAAAGCAGGCCTCAACAAAACTATAAATCTTTTCCGAGCAGACTTGTTAGGGGCGACTCCCTTTGGAAAGCCATTCTAAAAATACTGAGGAGGTCCTCTCTCTTGCAAGGTCCTCAGGTGCCGGTGTGGCTGGCGTCGCAGACCTCTCGCTGATACGCGGTCTTCCGACTTTCGAAGGAGTCCTGTTAAACCATTACCGGTATGCCATATCAATTGGGGTCCCTCTTCCCAACATGGCTGTGGAGGGCATAACAATCGAAGATCCTGGAATATTGTACGCCCACGCGTACCATTCTGCCAACGCGCTGATTGATTCGATAACCTTGAAATTATCCGGATGGATCATTGGGAATGGGTATTCTGCTCTTGTAATCCCTGCCTCGCTCAGGGTAGACCTCTTGAATAATCTTGGACACGCCTCTCACAAAGCCTTTGCTTGCGCCGCCGGGGTCGGGTGGATAGGTCGCAACGGCCTCCTGGTGAACCCTGTCTATGGCCCTAGGTTGCGTCTGGGAACAGTACTAACCGATATGCCTCTCAAACCTGGCAAACCTCTGAAGAACCAATGTGGCAGTTGCAGGCTGTGTGTAGAATCGTGCCCTTCTGGAGCCTTAAAGTACTCGGAATTTGAGTTGTACCCTTCAGCTCGGGAGGAGATCTTTGATCACCAGAAGTGCGCCGCAAGATTGGACAAGTTCAAGCACATGTTCGCCCAAAGGACCCACCAAGCAGCCTACGCTGCACCAATTTGTGGCATATGCATCAAGGTCTGCCCAATAGGGAAGTCACGACCCCGCACATAAAGTAAATTATCAGTTACAACCCTAGCGCAGAAAGCCCACACCCTTAAGGTTGGGAGGATGTCGGGAGTCGCACCAAAGAAGAAATAATTAGAATAGGTATCTGTGCTGACCCTTCTTTCCCAACCTCATTCAAATTGGCTGAGAATGGTACTCTGCACCCCTGAGCCTACCCTTGTAAACCTTATACTCTATCAAAAGCTGACGCACAAGGGCTTGGAAGCTCAAGGAGATGGCTGATCTTTTTTTGCGCTTCTCGTCACCCCCTTCCCAGCAGTCCATGACAGGGTTTCTCCCCTCCTCTACGCTGACCTTCAACCTAACCATTGGTAACGTCTCATCGTTTCTAAGGGCTTCGTCTGGATTTACGCCCAGGGTTGCGAGCCAGGCAAAGGTCTCCCTCCCAAAGTCTCCAAGATACCTACAAACCAAGTTGAGTTCTGCTCCATGGACATAGCAATCCATGATNAGGAGATCCTGGCGGTCCTTCAACCTCTCCTTGACAAAGTCTTTAATATCTTCCAGTTCAGAGGGCGACAGTACTACCGGCACCTCCTTTTCTGTCAAAGGCTTAAAAGCGATCCTTCCTAGAAGACTCACCTGCATAGACCTAAGTGATGAATAAATTGGGGGCAGAATCCCCAGTGCTGCGGCTATTAAAAACGAATAAAACAGCATCACATTCTTTACCGTCGAGAGTGGCCATAATAGAGAAATNGAGACCCCCAAAATGTATCCGATCAAGGAAATAAGCAAAACCCTGATGATTCCAAGTTTAAATATGTCCGAAGGTGAGACGCCTAGATTTACTAAAACCATAAGTTCATCCCTGCTGTCGTATTCCAATGCAAAAGACATGGTTACCGCCAAAAAAAGTGTCAGTAGCAACATAAACACGAGCGACAATCCGCCGACAATCACCTCTGCAAAAATGAATGTATAGGTCAGGAGCGCCACACTGAAAGCCAAGCAAAGGGTTAATGGCATCCTTTGGGATATTTTTCCTAAAACTATCATTAATATCGTGGCGTTCTTTGGACCAAAAATTTGATCCAGCAACCCCATCTACTTTACCTCTTTCAAGAACCTTCGCACGCCTATCCATCCAATCAGTATTAGAAAGGCACTAAAGTAAAAAATTAATTGGTATGCACCCATTGCCCAAATTAAGATGGCGAGCATTGGTCCAAAAATTGACAGAACATTTGAGAGTAGGCTGAAGGTCTTTTCGTCAAACTTCTTGAGGGTTCTGTTGGCGACCAACAAAAAGGAGTTACAGTAACTCAGGTCTACAATTGCCAAGAACCATAAAGCGAGGAAAACGATCAAGTTATTTACTAGACCCATTATCAAAAAAACAAAGAAGACCGACAATATCGTTATAGTCCCAATTCCTCTGTATACCACGCTCTGCCTTTGCAGCCTCCGGGCAATTAATTGGATTGCTAAAAGTGATATGGTGATCGTCAGCCCCACATCAATCACATCGGCACCCGCGGCAGTAACCGCTATTATTGGTATCAAAACAGTTCCCATAGTCCCCCCAAGGCTTATTCCAATTGCAAGGATCCACACATCTAATGAGAGCCCCGGTCTGCCCCCTTCAGCCATCTTTGGCTTTGGTACAATTACTTTAAGCGAGATAAGCGATAAAATCGAAGAGACAAAAGCCAACATTCCCGATGCGACTAATACCGAATCTGGTCCATAAAGATCCATTAAAACAGTTCCCAAGAGAGGAAATGCTGATAATATAGTTCCCGTCAGGAAATTCATTACTTTGGAGTAGGGCAAAGACAGTAGACCTCCTGTGGTCGCACCCACCAGGAATGAAAAAATTGGTGCCATGTAGCCGTAGCCGTAGGCTCCAAGGAGCAATGTGGTGATCACATGCGCGGTCATGAAGGTGCCTGCTGTTCTTGACCATGTGGCTTTTGACCAAAGACCGTAATATGTGCCCATAGTGAACCCCAAGTAGTAGGACGTCAGTGCTAAAGCNACTATGAGCAGGTCGTAGTTCTTCAACCAAACAATCAACGGCATGAGATAGTGGACAACTATGGCTGACGGAAATGCCATTACAATTGTCAGCTTGAATAATGAAAAGTAGTCTATGGCGATCCTCCCCGAACTTAAAATTTTTTATATCTTCTGCAAATATATAGTTATTCGGGTTTTTAAAATGGAAAAGAAAAAGTTTACAGTAATGCAGGAGTTGATAATTGAGGGGATACTTAAAAAAGTAGGGGACGAGAGCAAGATAGAGTCTGTTGAAATTGGAAGCGGCGACATCCTCGGGTACGTCTCCAGCGAAATGACAAAGAGGAAGGATAGTGGCATAAAGGGCACGGCTGCCGGCACAAAGGGGTGGGCTGACATGTTCAGGTTGGCAGTTAAGGATCTTGTTGCGATGGG
>QNVH01000009.1 GCA_004347955.1 Thermoproteota archaeon
TAAGGCCAAGCCAAAAACAACCTCGAGTTGCTGCTGGCTCACATTTATTAATTTGCTTTTTATACGTGAATTGGAGTGAGTGGAGATGTCAATAGAGTTTTACGTAAAGAAAGTTCCCTTGAAGAACTCGATCTTGATAACTGGTTTTCACGGTTTGGGAGCCACGGGTTTCATCACGGTAAAACACGCCGTGACCTCTCTCAACGCAGAGTTGATTGGGTATATCGACAGTGAAAGGATCCCTCCATTTGTGTCCATGGACGATGGTCGTTTATCCCTCCCATTTGAGATCTACAAGCACGACAAGTACGTGTTTGTCCTCACAAATGTGCCCCCTCACACGAAGGAGAGGCAGGCGTTCTCCAGATCCCTTGCAGAATGGGCTATTAAAGAGCACTTTAGCGCCTCATATCTGATAGGCGGTTTAGATAGCAGGCTCAGACCCTCAGAGAATGACAAGATAAGATGTGCAGTCACCAAGAGTTTCAAAAATTTGAGCGACCTCGGGGCTCCGCTGCTGGAAAAGGGCCTGTTCGTCGTTGGACCCTTGGCCATAATGCTGGCCCACTTCGAGATCAACGGCTTCCCAGCCATCGCCTTGCTACCATATGCAAATCCTGCCAGGCCAGACCCGATGGCCGCCGCCGTAGCCATCGAGTATATAAACAAACTTACAAACTTGAACATAGACTCCTCTCAGCTAATCAGCGACGCTCGCAGGATCGAGGCTGAGATACAGGAGCTCATGAAGCAGAGGCAGGAGCGCGTTAAGACGGATCATAGGACACTTTATATCTAAACAGTCGATCCGTTCTCTCAAACATTTACCTTTGTGCAAATTATCTGTAGCTGTCGCTAACCCCACCGCGCTCCCGGCTTCTTCCTTACCACTATCTTGGCTCCTTTCTTTAAACCCTTCAAGACCCCCTCTACGGTCTTATCACATTCCAGCACATTCACAACGCTCCCTATTTCTTCCTTATGATGCGCATCGCTCCCACCTACGGCGGGAAGCCCAATGGCGCTTGCAAACTCTCTCGCCTCCTTATTGGCATTCGCGCCGCACCTTCCGTTGAAGACCTCCACNAAGTCTACGCCCAGCTTGTCAATGAGCGTCCCTACCGACTTCCGAGAGGTATCGAAGGGGTGTGGCGCCAAGACAAGACCGCCAGCTCTGTGGACGCTCTCTACCAACATCACAGGGTTGCGGAAAACAGGCGGGTCCTCCAGCCCCAATACTATTAAGTCTCCCGCCTCTGTGGAGACCTCTATCCCTGGAACTATTAAAAGGTCTTTGAAGGCACTGTTGTGCTTTATCCTCCTGTAACCCTCCATCGAGTCGTGGTCGGTTATGGCGACCGCGTTTATGCCTGCCTCATGCAGGCCTGCCAGGAGTTGATTTGGTGATATTGAACTGTCTGGTGATATATTGGTGTGGATGTGAGGATCGAAAACTACCTTCATGCGTCTCCCCCGGAGGAACCCCCTTACTCTACTCGTTGGTTGAGGCTGCTCTCTGAAGCAAAACCCTGCCGAAGCCCATTAATGCGCATCTTCTTAGGTCCGCCCCTTCAAACCCCTCAATCCTCAAAAATGCCCTACTGCTCATATTGTCCCGTCCACCCTCACCGTCTGGATCCTAACGGATCCAGAAGCCTCTTTAGCTCTTCTAAGGAGTTTATGGTCTTTGCCCCCTTGATCTCCTGCCCCAAAACAAAGACCTCCTTATACCCTTTAGTGGCTATAAAAGCCTCTGCGCTTTCCCTCCAAGCCTTTCCCAGACCAATAGCGCTCTCGAACTGCGACAGGGGGAAGGTCTCTGAAAGCTCGGAAGGCACGACGCCGAANGGGTCCCCGTAAAAGCATACGTGCACATCCTCCCTATCCTTGAATAACTCTTTCACCGACTTACATATCTTGGACTTAGTAAAGGGCTTCTCCTCCGGCATCGGGACCAGAAGTAAAATATCCTTCCCTTTGGGCCTGCTGTACCTGCTAGCAATCCTCTCCTTGTACCTGTACACCTCTGGTCTGCACATCGAGACCTCATCATAGAAGAATAGCCCCCTGACCACTCTGTTGACCAAAGGATCGTTGCGCTCCAAATACTCTCTATAGTCCAACAGCCTCTTCAGACCCCCGTAAAGCTTGGGGTGGGTTCTGCACCTGGTTTCAACATGCTCCCAGAGCGTCCCCTCCCTTATAGACTCCCTGATACTCCTCAGCTCCTCTACGACAACATAAAGGTTATGTCTCGCCAAAAGACCTTCCCTCTCCTCCTTACTCACCTCGGCAAAGTCCTCGGCATCCCTCTTTGCACATATGGGGCAGCTGCACGGCAACTCCTCCAACTCATCAACTCTCATCGTGCCGCTCTGCGTCATGTACCTGCCGTCCTTCGCGAATAAAGCGTATGCGGCAGAGTCGAAGAGGTCGCAGCCCAGCGCAACAGCCAGCGATAGCATCATTGGGTGTCCGGCACCAAATAGGTGGAGGGGCCTCTCTGGGGGCAGAGCCCTCTTCGCGGTCACTATCATGTCCACAAGGGTTGCATAATCGTACTCCTCCATTATCTGCGTCGGGCTCCCCAGAGGGTGGATATGGAAGTCCAGCTCCCCCATAGCCCTTGCGCAAAACTCCAGAAGGTCCAGGTACCTGCCCCCTTGGACAGGGCCCGCCCACAACATGGCGTCGTCCTCCCTCCACGATATACTCTCCCTTGCCCTGCGGATAGTCTCCTTAACCGTTTGTTCCGCCTCCTGCTTGGTTGAGAAGCCCCCAGTGGGCACATCGAGTATCACTCCAATGTCGCTGCGTATCCTCTCCTGAAATCGGACGATCTCCTCAGGGGTGGTGTCGATCCCACCATAGATCAAAAGCTGGTAGGCGCCAGAGTCTGTCATTATGGTGCCATCAAAACCAGTTATCTCGTGGACGTCCCCCGCCCCCTTGCCGTAATGCTTCAAGATGATGTAAGCGTTGGTTATTATCAGGTCGAACCCGAATTCATCCTTCAACTCAGCCGGTCTTATGGTGTTCTTCACCGGGTTTACAACCGGCATCAGCGTTGGAGTCTCCAAAACCCCTCTCCTGGTCCTGAGGGTTCCTATCCTGCCCCCCAAATCCCTCTCCTTCACCTCAAAACACATGCGCCCTCAAACCCCAAAACAGATAAAAAAAGAGGTTTTAAGCGCTCTTCTGCTCGAGGAGGTACTGATCATAGACCTTCTTAACCCTCTCATACATCGGTCCGGTGCCCTCAACACCCTCCGCCGTCACCCTTATCCTGTCCATGACCGTTATAAATCCCGCGTCTTCGTAGTATTTCACCATGTTGGGGAAGAGTTTGTTAAGCCTCTCAGACAGCCCCTTGAGATCGAAAGGCTTCTCCTTCAACAGGATTTCAGAGACTGAATCACCGTGGATTACGACCCTCGGGTATTTCTCACCGCTGAAAGAAGCATCTTCAAGGCACACACTCAATGTGGCAGGATCAAAACCGAGAAGCTTCCCTTCATAGATTGCCCCCCTTGTGGTGACGATCTTAACATTCTTTTCAACAAACCCTCCAAGTTCGCTGAGGTATCTCCGGCCACCAGGTGTAGTTACGCTCACTCCTTATCACCCTTAACAACTCTTAAATCACATACCATTATAAAAATACCGATTGAAGACTCCGTTTTGCACCATCCTTTGACTTTCGGAATCATTCGGGAAGTTCACTCAATTTCGCCCTCCCGCCTCCCTTCTCAGTTCACATCCCATCGCTCTGCGCCCCCCAAATATTGAAGAAAACTATCTTCCTCCCAAACCAAAACACTTTCTCGAAAACGGTTTTATGCTCACTCGCAATCAGCTCCTCCCCAAAGATGGTGTGTAAAAATGGTCTCTGCATGCTCAGAATGTGGGGGGACCCTAGTCTTCGACTACAGGAGTGGGCTCGTATGCGCCACCTGCGGTCTCATAAGCGAGGTAGATGATGTTCTGCCCTCGTGTTCTCCGTCATCCAAGCAGCGCTTGGGGAGCACCATTTCCAAGAAGTTCTACATCTTTAAGGATGCCGAAGAGCGGGCACTTCCCGAGCACCTCCAACTAAAATTCGAGAGGCTTAAGGAGCTTCAGGACTCTTTCTACAGAGGCTCCTACTTAGACCTATTCAAGCTATACAGAGATCTTGAATCTATCGGGGATTTTCTCATGTTGCCCGAGGAAGTTCTGGACAGGTGCAAGGAGATATTTGAAGACTTTATATCGAAGGTCAAGAACCCTTACAACAACTACGCCCTGCTCATGGCAGTCTGCCTAATGATCGCGAGCAGGGAGCTGGGGGAGAGATCAGCCGTAAAAGTCTCTGAACTGGTCGAGGCGTTTCAGAGGAGGGGGTACTCCTTCTCCAAGAAGATCCTCGTGAGGACCATGAGCTATGCGTCAAACATAGTCCCCTTCACTAAAAAATTCAGATCGTGCGAGGAGTACATCCCTAAGGTGATCTCAAAACTCCGGTCTGCCCCTTACATAAACGTGAGGATAAGGGTCGCTGGAATGGATCCGGATGACTACTTTGGCATGCTGACCAAGATCTCTAAGGACCTCCTGTCCTCGCTCTCCCCCATACATAGGTCAGGAAAGAACCCATTTCTGCTGGCAGCCTCTGCGGTCTACGTCGCAAGCACCATTCTCTCAGGCCAGCTAGGGCGGTGCACGATCTTCACAAAAGTGCAGTACTCAAAGGATGTAGGCATCGCCGAGTACACTTTAAGGTGCCACATCCGCACAATATTCGAGCCTCTTATCGCAGAGAGGCGCACTACCATGGCGCCCCTATTAACTTGATAGCGGGGAGCCCCATCCGGCAGGGGAAGCAGTTAACCATGAACTATTAAACTACTATGCGTATATTGAATTCTCTATGCATCTCGATAAAGAGCCAATCAAAATCCACGAGCAGTGTTCCTGATATGTATTTGCCGCAGCGTTCATCTCCTCCAATAAAAGCCATCTGTACCGCGTCACACGGCTGCCCGTTGTATTCCTCGACCTGCAGATCCTTTACTTCCAATTCTAGGCTGCCCTCATCCCTGAGTAGATCTTTGACCCCATCCATCCAAGCCGCCAACCTCTTGTCCAGCGTTCCGCAGCCCGCGCCCGCCTCCAGGTCTGGGCCCCACTTTTTCAAGTTGTAGCAGAGGTCGAACATGATGTTGTAAGAGAACATCTCAAGGTCCTTGATCTTTTCCACAGCCTCGATCTCAACTATGTACTTGTCCATGCTAGAATTAATGAGGGCTACACTCTGCAAGATCATAATGGCTATAACTACTTGGCTGACTGTCAGCATCAACCCCCTTTGCATATGAAGTACACCTTTCTGTCCCCATCAAAACTAAGAAAGAACTTCAGTTGGCATCCATCCGATTGAATTTCTTTTACAATCAGACCATTAGGCAGCGGAGCCCCATTAGAAAAATCTGACCATATAACTTTCCCAGAAAATAGCCCCTCGTAAAATAGAGCTCTTGTCTCCTCCCTCTCAATATAACCGCGCATCAATCTCCTGCAATCATAACTGTGCTGCCAGACAAGGCCCGATATTGTGAGCACTATTGTAAAAGCCGCGAGCGCGTCTATCAGAGGGATGTTCCCTTTCATCTCCCTTCCTCCAGCCATGGTGGAGTCAAGTTTGCTGGCATAGGGTATTGGTTACCACTCACAGGGTCTGTGTAATAGTGGTAGCCTGAAACCAAATCTTCAAAGGACTTTCTGAGGTCCTGCAGTGTGACCCTGCTTTCCTCTAGAAACCCCATGATCGCGGAGTTCACAAGCAGTACGAAGAACAGCAGCGGGACTATCAAGAATGCCTCTGCCTGCCCTCCACAGATCTTGCCCAATGGCTAAACCCCTCCAAGTCAACCGAGACCCCTCGCAACCCTCCCTTCAAAACATTCTCCAACACTCCACCACCCTCGCCCTTCAGAGACTGGTAAAACCAATCAACCTTTTTTACCATGGCATAGCCCAGTGAGGTGGAGAGCAGTAACCAGCCGACCAGGAGGCTCTTGTAAACTATTATTCTAGATGGCATACTCCCGCAATAATCCGGAATTTAAAAACTCAACCTTTTAACTGCGCCCTTTAGTTGGCACGGATTATGTCTGCCACCCTCACTGGAACGCAAAAAATCTCCAAAAAGGAGGCTTCTTTGAGTTGAAGGTCAAGTCCTACCAAACCCCGTACAAATCTTTGTCCATGGAAACCTTCGAGATGGTCTTCAGAGATCCGCCTCCCGAGCACTACTCTGTCATAATCCGCGGTAAAGAGTCTTGGCTCTTCCGGCACGACCAGATCGCTATAATCCTAAATTGCATAGGGTTTGTAAAGGACCTGATCCAAAACAGAGCCCTACCAAACTGCACAACAATCAAAAAGATTCTATCTTCTTTGGGATCGTCCCTGCCCTCACTGATCATGGCTCTCGGGGAGACAGAAGGGCGCAAATGCAGGAGGCTATGGTCGTCATGCAATATCTGTAGGCACATCTCATCGAGCATCTTACCTCAGCATCTGCGGAAGGTTTGCGGCATCAGGGGAATGCTCCGTGCCCTGGCACCGCAGAGGTTGCCAAATATAGACTTCATATTCGACAGTCCAGCCTACAGGCTTTTTCCATTTTTCGTCTACATGCTCAGCGAGAATGATACTACAACATACTCGCCGGTACTTGAGGGGATCGATGTTGCCGACTCCATCCGTCTAGACATGGCAGTCAAACAGATTAGGAATTACGAAAGGACCCACCTCGAAGATGCTGCTCTAAACCTCGAAGACATAATTGAATACAGGAGGAGATTGGCGAGCGATGTCTGCGGAGTGGACAAGACGCTCTCGACTTATGCTGCGTACCTCTCCGTCGGTCTTGCGAGAATATACCCCTTGCTGGTCGACGATGCCATTAGCGACTTTTATTTCGACAGGGAGGAGACTTTCGCATACATAGACCATAGGGATTATGGTCGTTGCTTGACTACGGTGTTCTTGGACAGGGACTCGATGAGGCGCCTCCTCACCTTCACCCGGATAGCTGCCGACAGGGCTTTGGACAGAGCGTCCCCCTCAATCAGAGCGACCATTAAGACCCGCGAGTTTCACATCAGGGTTTCTGCCGACATCCCGCCACTGTCCATCGAGGGCACCTCGATCTCGGTAAGAAAGTTCTTTAAAAAGCCGTTGAGGCTAAACGATTTAGTCTCAAACGGCACCATAACTCGCGAGGCTGCCAACTACTGCGTGGAGCGCATCAAGGAGAGGAAAAACTTCACAATCTACGGGGAGAGTGGCTCTGGAAAGACGACCCTTGCGGTCGCTCTTGACCTCCTGACACCCAGGGCGTGGAGAAAGGTATCAGTAGAGACGGAGATTGTAGAAAACGTTCAGCAGCTCTCCCTTGGGTCCCACCAGGTGAGGCTATTGGTAGAATCATCCTCTGAGGAGGAACGGGCGAGGAGAACGGCAGTCCTTAACAGCCTCCTTCAAAAATCCCCGGACTATCTCTTCTTCGGCGAGGTACTATCCAAAGAAGACAGTGTTGCCCTCTTCCAACTACTCTCTGCTGGGCTCAAGTGCATACACACAATTCATGCATACTCCGCAGAGTCCCTCCTTCTGCGTTGGGCTTACCAGCACCAGGTGCCCGTCCAACTCCTAGGCGAACTAGACATACTCATACACATGCAAAAGTTTGTTAAGGGCAGGCGCCTCTTCAGGAGAGTCGCCAGAATCTCGGAGATCGTCTCTGCACCTCAAGATCTTCCCAAGATCGTTGATGTCTTCGTCTGGGATGACGCCTCTGGGAGGCTCGTGCCAGCCATTAAGATGATTGGCGGAGGCAGATGTTGTGATGAAAAAATACCTTAAAGTCTTGGCAATAGTCGCGCCGACCCTGTCTCTGATCCTGTTTATGTTAATTCGCAACATCACCGTATCTGCAATTATTATCGGAGCCCCCCTTCTGTCTATCTTCTATCTGAAGCGAGCCCAAAACCCCTCTGTACGCACGCTACTTCTCGTCACACACGTCATGGAACTCCTTGCAGCCGCCTATGCGCTTAGCGGCTCTCTGAAGCAATCAATATCCCAGCTGTGCCGGATCGAATCCCCCGTCTCAGGGCAATTCTGGTCTGCCCTCCTTAGGATCAGGAGCGGCGTCGACCCTGCAGAATCTTTGAAGGCCGCATTCCAAGGCAACCCGTGGTGCAGCGAGTGGCTCGAATCTCTGCTCAGGGGCTCGGTGAGTGATGCGCAGGACCTCTTTTCAGCGTGGAGCGCCAAGGCAGAAGAGGTCATACTGAAAGTTGACGACCTTCTCTCATTTGTAATAGTCTTCTCCACAATCTTGCCAGTGATCTTCCTGATAATTTTAATGGTCTCTGGGGTGGAGCCTCCACTTATTTACTTACTGGTGGTTTTTCAGCTCGCACTCTTTCAGGGGGTTTACCATTGGATAAAAGGTCTACTCTCCTTACTCTACTGAGACCTCACCCGCTTGGAGTTGTCCTCGCGGCTGGGCTGGTCTTGACCCTCCAGGAACACTGCGAGTTCGTTGAAGTCCTCGCCGCGGGCACGGCTTACCTCCTCCTCTTGAATAGCGCTTTCAATCTTGATAAGTTCAGTCTAGGAGAACGGGAAGTCCTGACAACCTCCTTCCTATTGTCATTCGCAAAAACTCTGGGGAGAACCTCGCCCGAGGCTGCCTTCTTGAGGGCCCTGGGCGCAGAAAAGAGGCTGGAAACAGGTTTAGGAGGGTCAAAATCAGTGTTCGGATCGGGATCAAGGAACTGTTCAAAAGTACCGTCAGGATACACTGTGGCGGAAGTGCTCAGGCAGATAAGGGACGGTGTACCGCTCACCGTGTCGCTAAAGCGGATAAGAGGGCTGAGGGGCACCGACGCCCTGCTGCCCGACCTGCTCTCGGACCTGCTCTCCTTCAGCTCGGAGGAGACCTCCAAGAGGATTTGCAACTACGTCAAGTATCGCCAGGAAAAGGAAAGACTCAAATCGTCATTGTCTTTAAAGTTGGCAGTCGTCTCTTTGAGGTTCAAGGTGCTGACCCTTATATGCTCTTCCTCTATGGCGGTCATAGCCTTTGCATCCCCGATCTTCTATTCCATGGCTGGTTTGAGATGGACGGTGATCCCTTTGGGCTATCAGACTACGTTCTCTTTCAACGCAGAGATCTTTCTCCCCTCCCTATCCGCGGCGGTCTTCTCAGCATATGCATACTCCAAGCTCCTGCCGGATGTGAGCGGACTTAGGCTCTCGATCGCGTCCGCATCATTGTTCTTTGCCACTGAAGTCGCTCTACTGCTGGTTATCGGGTGGCACATTTAAATATGGTCCGTCTATAACTGGGTGAAAAATGAAACGTAAGAGCATTAGGGGCTCCCCGCTTGTGGAGGAGGGCCTGCTCCTCGGTTTGTCCATAATCACTTTGACCGTCGTGCTCTCAATAATAGTGGGTTTACTCTCCGGCGTAAAGGATACCTTCGACCTTTCAGTATTCAGGGGTCAGGAGTTCATGAATCAGCTCCAGCAGGCGATTCAGAGGATCCTGCAGTACTTTAGGATCGGATGAATATGCCCGTCCTTCCCTCCCTTCTCCTGTTATTGATCGCGCTAATATTCCTTTACGATTTTCTGGACCCGATACTCCTCTTCTCCATATTGTGCGCCTCGATTTCTCTCATTGTAATTGCGTCTCTGAGGGGTTGGGACCTCAATCCCTTTAAGTCATTGGGCATAAAGACGGGCACAATAAATCCTGATACACAGGGGGCATACAAAGCATCAGCAATAATACTTAATTCCCCTCCAGACGAAAGCTGGAATGGAAACAGGCTCAACTACGAGCGCCTCTCCAACTTCTCGGAGACTTTGGCATCACTTGGGGTTCCCATAGCATACGTCTCTTTTTTCTACCCCTCTGGCACCTTTGGCTCACGTGGTCCCTCAATATGCCGCACCTTCCTTATGGTCTGGTCAAACGGAAAGGATAGGGGCGATCGCCGCTCCTCCGATTATATATCACAACTGGAGGGGATCTGCGAGATAGCCCTCCCAGGGGTAAATGCGAGGAAGATGGATGATCACGATCTATCCTGCCTAATGAACTATCCCCTCCATGTCGCGGTAGCCAAACTGGTAAAGCCACTGGACCATGTAAGGAGCCGTCCGGTGCATTCTCCCCTCCTGCCTCCCCCTAAATCCAAAGATCCATCAGACGTTTTTCCATTCCCCGAACCCGAGGCCATAAACGGAGACGGGCCCCTCTTGGGGATGGTCATTTCTAATGGTAAGGACATTGCGCCACTCGCTTTATATCTCAAGGATATACAGCGGCACGTCTCGGTATTCGGAACAACAGGCAGCGGGAAGTCCACCACTGCCATATCACTAGCACTCCGCCTCTTCTCCATGGGCGTCTCAGTACTCATCCTCGACTGGCATGGCGAACACACAAAAATAGTCAGGGCCGCCGGCGGGAAAGTCTACTCCCCGGGATCTGCAGAAAATGGTCTGACCATAAATCCAATGTACTGCCCCAATATGAGCGAGATAGACTTCCAGATAGANTTCATCACCGACATCTTCTCGCAGATCTTTCAGTTNACGCCCCCTCAGGCATACATGTTCCGGGAGGCCTTGAGGTCCTCCTTCAAAGTCAAACCCAATCCGACGATTTCTGACCTGATAAACGAGCTGTCACTAATGCCGATACGCTCGAGTTGGGATCACGAGACCAGAATGGCTCTAATGCGCAGGTTAAAGATCTTCACACAGGGTGCCTGTGGCATGGCGCTCGACGGCGGCGACTCCTTCTTCAGGGAGGAGATCTTTAGGGGTTTGGTGTCGATCGACCTTAGCAACTTGAAGGACGTCAACAGCCGGGCCATATTCTCGAACTTCGTGCTCAAGATCGTCTACGACCACGCGGTGGGTAATGAAGCACAAGGGAGATTGAAGCACGTTCTGGTGATAGAGGAAGCCCAAAACATCATCCCCCCGAGGAGGCCCGAGGCGCCTAGGACCGTCGGGGAACGCATACTCGGGGAGCTCAGGAAGTTCGGTGAGGGAGTTGTGGTCATCTCTCAGTTCCCATCCTCAATATCCCAAGAGGTCATAAAGAACACCTCTATAAGGATAATCCATACTGTGAGGTCGGGCGAAGACCTGGAGGTTTTGGGCGAGTCCATGTCATTGGACGACCGGCAGAAGGAGGCCATAACGCTCCTCTCCACAGGCGAGGCTGTCGTGAACCTCCCCTACAGATCCTCAAACCTCCTAGTCAAGATCTCTGCCGACCCTATCCTCTCCAATCCAGCCTTGGATCTTTCTAAAGCAACTCCATTATCTTACCTTCCTTCTCCAGCGTCTTGATCCAGTTTGTGGTTCCAGCCTTCTTTCCTCTCCCCTCTTTTATCACACTCAAGATCTCATCTACAACCGCGTCCACGTCACGATCAGTGTTGTCCACCTCGAACACTCTTTCATCGCCAAACTCCTCGACCGCCTTTATTAGGCAGTAGTCAAGCAACTCCGCCTGGGCATTTTCCTTGACCTTCCCCTCCCTGTACCCTTTCTTCTTCAGCCTCTCCATTAGAACTAGCGGGTTGGTCCTGAGGACTATGGCGCACTTCACGTACTCTTCTGGCACCAAATCTCCCCAGTGCCCCTCTATGATGAAATCCCCCCCTTCCCCAAGAAGCGCATGGAGCTTCTTCCTGATCTTTTCCTCTCTTATCTTCCAAGTGTCCCTTTTTGCATCATAATCGCCGATCCCGCCGGTCTCCTCCGCCAACTTGTTTAGATCTATCAGTTTGAACCCCAGGATTTCAGCTAGCTTTCTGGCGATGGTGGTCTTGCCTACCCCTGGCGTGCCGGTTATGACAATCGCATTCTTAATTTTGCATCCCCAGTCTCCCTAACGCCCCCCATATAGATAAATTTTGGTCATCTTAACTGAGCCATTTCAGTCCCGTCTTGCTCCGGTGTTGGGCGATTTTGAGGAGACCCGTGATCCCCGATGGAAACAAAAGGCAACCACTGAAGTGTGGTATCATACTAAAATGAGATAAAATGAGCTCAGGACCTGCAATAAAGCAACAGCAAAATGAAAAATAAACCTAACTAAAAACAAAAATAGATAACCTTACATATTAAACCTAAAAAATTAAGGATAAAAATTAAAAAGATTGGGTTTTAGCTTTAACCTGGGTCTCAGTCGAATTCTCCGGCTCCGCTCTCACCGGGCTTCTCTGGCATCTTTGGTGCACCAGTGGTCTTTGCCGCGGCAATGACATCGTCGATCCTCAATATCATGGAGCTTGCCTCGGTAGCAGATTTGATCGCCTGAAGCTTCACTGCCAAAGGCTCGACAACGCCGACCTCCAACATATTAGCGGTCTTGCCCTCCAGGACGTTTACGCCTGCCCAGATCTCGCCTCTCTCATGAAGCGACCTCAGCTCCACGAGTATGTCTATCGGATCAAGTCCGCCGTTCTCAGCCAATGTTCTGGGTATCGCCTCTAGGCTGTCTGCGAAGGCCTCGATCGCCAGCTGCTCTCTACCGCCGACGCTGGCTGCGTACTCTCTCAAAGCCTTTGCGGCCTCAAGCTCTGGGGCGCCTCCGCCAGCCACAATCCTCCCGTCTTCCACCACGTCCGCGACTGCGCAGAGTGCGTCATGTAGGGTCCTCTCAGCCTCGTCGACGACGCGCTGCAGCCCTCCCCTTATCAGTATGCTCACGGCCTTGGGGTTCTTGCAACCCTCGACGAAGGTCAGTTTGTCCTCTCCATACTTCTTCTCCTCGACTATCTTTGCAGAGCCCAAGTCTGCAGGGGTCAGGTCATCAAGGTTGGTGACGATCCTTGCACCAGTTGCCCTCGCTAGCTTCTCCATGTCTGACTTCTTAACCCTCCTCAGCGCCACTATGCCCTCCTTTGCCAAGTAGTGCTGGGCTATGTCGTCTATGCCCTTCTGGCAGAAGACAACGTTTGCACCCGTCGCCTTTATCTTGTTCACCATCTCCTTCAGCATTCTGCCCTCTTCTTCTATGAAAGCCTTCATCTGAGTCGGGTCCGTGATCCTTATCTCAGCGTCAAACTCAGTCTTCTCGATCTCGAGCGGCGCGTCGATCAGCGCTATCTTGGCATCCTCTACCTTCTTTGGCATTGCCGGGTGGACTATCTCCTTGTCGACTATGACCCCGTACACCAGCGTGCTATCTGTTACACTCCCGCCCTGCTTCTTCACAACCTGGATGTAATCGATGTCTGCGACGTATTTGTCACCGCGCTTCTCGGCGATCTGCTTGACAGCCTTCACAGCCATCTCTGCAAAGTAGTCCTGAATTCCAACAGAGGCCTTGCTGTTCATCGCCGTGTAGGCTATCTTCTTGAGCATCTTTTCATCATTAATGTCTATTGGTATGGCTATCTTCGAGAGCGTCTCGACAGCCTTCTCCGTAGCCTTCTTGTAACCTTGAACTATGAGGGTGGGGTGTATGTTCTTCTCAATGAGCTCCTCGGCTCTCTTCAGGAGCTCGCCCGTAAGGACAACCGATGTAGTGGTGCCGTCGCCGACCTCCTCGTCCTGGGTCTTGGAGACCTCGACCATCATCTTTGCGGCTGGGTGCTGCACCTCGATCTCTCCNAGGATTGTGGCACCATCGTTGGTGACGGTCACGTCCCCCAGAGTGTCGACCAGCATCTTGTCCATTCCCTTTGGCCCAAGGGTGGTCCTAACAGCCTCGGCGACCGCCCTCGCAGCCATCATATTTACTCTCTGCGCGTCCCTTCCTTGCGTGCGCTGAGTCCCTTCTTTCAATATTAAAACCGGAACACCACCAAGTTGAGCAGCTGCCATAGAATTCACCACAACTAAATTTCAAAAAGAAAGAACTACCACTTCTATATATAGATTTCTATCATGGGGCTGGGGGGTNCTTCCANAGGATCAGACGCCAAGTTTNGTCATGGCAAGCAACTTTCGGCTTGCCAGCTTTATGTCCTCTGCATTGACAGTCTTTCTACCCGCATGCTTTGCGAGGGCTATCGCCTCCCGCGAGATGTCCAGCGCCAAGGTCTCCAACACTTCCCTGAGCGTGACTGCACCCTCCTCGCTGACCCTCTCAGCTCCTGCCTTTCTCATTATCCTGTCTATTGCCGATATTGATATGTCTGCCATAGACCTCTCCCCTCATGTATTTTTGTCAACCATATAAAATCTTTGCCTCTGCAACCTCGTCCGCCCTCTCAGGCTGCGCACTAAAATCAAAAATCTTAAATTGTCGTTTTTATATCGGTTCTCTAAACGTGGTGTGCTACATGGGTAAAGTCAGGATCGGCAAGGTGAAAGCGATAGCTGTTGAGCTTACCGAACGTTATCCCAACGTCTTCACGACAGACTTCGAGACTAACAAGAAGCTCGTTTACCAATATTCCGATATCAGGAGCAAACACCTGGGGAACAGAGTAGCCGGGTACATAACAAGGCTATTAGTCTCGAAGAAGAAGAGGGAGGAAGCCATCGCGGCAGAGGAGGCAGAGCTGGCAAAGATGGCTGGGAGTGAAGATAAGGCACCAGAGGCACCTTCCGAGCCAGCCCCTCAAGAGACCGGCTCCACAGAGGGGGCCGCTGCCGGAACCGAAAAGACCACAGAGTGAAAATTGTTTCGACTCTTTCGCGATAGCACTCTTTTTATACCATAATCTCCCTACTCTATATTGGGATGAGGAGGTTGACCTGCCCTGAGGCTACTATGAAGAGCAAGCACCTCCACTGACCAAAAAGCGGGGAAGTTTATGTCTCACCAAATTCCTCGCCTGGTTATTCTCCCAATAGANGACATACGCCCGCATGAAGAATACGACCGCTGGATACTTTTGAGGATCGTGGGCTCNCTCAAGCTCGAGGGTGCCATGCACGATCCAATATTGGTGGACGAAGACTCACTGACAATACTGGATGGCACCCACAGGTACTGGGCACTAAAGAAGCTCGGCTGCAGCTCAGTCCCGGCAGCCCTCTACAACTACAACTCTCAGAGTATAAAGGTGGGCTGTTGGTACCGCTGCCTGAACAGACCTCCGCCGACTGACCTATTTCGCCTCCTGAAGCTCAGACCGACCAGTAGAGACGAGGCTCAGAGGTTGCTGAATGTGAGGGGTGTCTGCCTCTCAATACTCACGAGAGGCGAGTCCTACGTCTTTGACTGGGAGCCAGGAATGGAAATCGACGTTTATGCTGCGTACCAGTTTATGGCTTTCCTTGAGGGGGGCTTCAAGAGCAGAGGTTACGGGGTGACCTATGCCACTGAGATGGACGCAGTAGAAATGCTCTCTTCGGGAGAGGCGGCGGCGGTGATGGCCCCGCCACCCATAAAAAAGGAGGAGGTCATCCTTACCATAAAGCACAACAAACTCTTCCCAAAAAAATCGACTCGCCACGTCCTGCCATACAGGCCCATGGGCATAAATGTGCCCCTCTCCTGGCTACAAGGCAGCGCCGAGGAAGCCTCCGAGAAACTCCAGGAGCTGCTCTCGAGGGGGACTTTTCAAAGGATGAGGAGCGGCATCGTCATAGGCGGGAGGAGGTACGAGGAGGAAGTTTATATCTTTGAACTAAGAACGTCTGGTGGGGGTCTCAGCGATACCAACGGTCAGGCTTAGGTACCTAGCCGTCCTAAAGGGTTTATCAAACGAGCCAACCAGAGCGGTCACTGTAAATGCCAGTACCTTGGGCGACCTGTTCAACTACCTGAGGGAGACAGAGCCTCCTCAACTGAAGTCTAGGCTCTTCGAAGATGACGGCGGCCTGAGGCCTGACATTGTCGTTTTCTTGAACGGTGTCGATGCATCGCTCCTCGGCGGGATGAAAGCCCAGCTGAAGGAAGGCGATGAGGTAACAGTTCTTCCCTCCGTGCATGGGGGATAAGGGGGTCTACCTACGAAGATAGTCGCACTGACTTGGGATGACATTCACTCTTCCCTTCTCACACTGGCAAACAAGATCTCCGAGAGTAACTTCTACCCGGAGATGATAGTCGGGATCGCCAGGGGGGGCTGGGTGGTCGCGCGGATCTTGTCTGATCTCCTCAACGTCCAAGACCTCGCGTCGCTCAAGATAGAGTTCTACAAGGCGATAGGAGAGAGGGACCGGAAACCGCGGATAACGCAGCCGGTCTCAGAATCGCCCGCAGGCAAGGCCGTGCTAATAGCTGACGATGTCGCAGACACGGGCGAGAGCCTGATTCTTGCAAAGGATCACATATCCTCCCAGGGTGCCAGGGAGACTAGGGTTGCGACCATTCACTACAAGCCCTGGTCCAAAATAAAGCCCGACTACTACGCGAGCATGACCGATGCGTGGATAATATACCCTTGGGAGATCAGGGAGACCATAGAGCACCTAATAAGGATCTGGCGCGAGGAGACTAAAGATCCATTGGAGCTCAGGTCCAGACTGGCCTCCACCGGTCTGCCGCTGGAGCTCATAGATAGGTACTTTTTCCAAAAGAACTCCCAGAAGTGAGGCTCTTGCTGACTGGCTATCGTGAGGGAATCCACTTCGCCATAATCCCTATGCGACTTCACGACCCTTCAAAAATCCAAGAGATCCTCTCACTGGCGAAGAGGGATGGTTTTGGACTTCAGATAATGGACGCTGATCTCGTCGCCGGATACGAGCATTTGTTGTTGGCGATGGAAATGGCGATCAGGGCATGGAAGGAGGGCAGGAATATTGCGAGATCGCTTGCCATGGAGGCTCTGCTGTACGCCTCGGCAAAGAGGCAGATAAAGGATGCGATCAGCACAGTTGGCCCCTCTTCCTCAGGAAGATGTGCGATCTTGGTGCTATCGGACTCCGAGGAGCTTCTGGAAACCACGCTGGTCAAACTCAGAGATTACGGGATAGAGGACGACTCCCTCATGGAGCTGAGCGAGGAAAAGGTTAACAAGATAATGAGCACCTTCGGAATAGGTGAGCCCGAGCTCTCAATAGCAAGGAAGCTCCACCCCTCAATGGCATCGACAATCCAGTCGCTCGTCCTGGAGAGAGTCTCCATGTCTGACCTAAACCGCTAGCTGGTAACACCCTCAGGGAATAACGTCGCGGGGGCACAGAAGCTTAGTTGGGCTAACTTTAGCTTTCCAAGCCCCTCTCCTGGAGTTTCGTGAGGGAAACTATGTCGTCTTCCGAAAGCAAGGATATGCCGGCATCCTCATCAATGATCTCCACCTGCAGCACCACGTCGGGTCTCTCCAGATCTACCCTCCTCTCTATCAGTGCGGCTAATTCTTTTATCACCTCTTCCCTACTCAGCGCACTCCCCCTCTTGTTCACCACGACCTTGAATGAGGATTGTTGTGGTATTCTATCTATAAGCTCCTTCACCGCCTCCTTCATAGCTGGGATCTCCGCATGGCAGACCTTCTGCACTGGCACAAGCCTCTGAATGTACTTGAAGGCCCATGGGTCCTTCTCCATCGCCCTCTTGGCTCTCCTCACGAACTCCAACGGGTCTCCTACCAGCCTCGCAACCAGTAGCCCGGGGAACCTCGTCCTAGCAAAATCTATGTCCTCTACCTCCAAACTCTTCGCGAGGACCATGGCCTCCTTAGCGCACCTTGTCTCGTTCCCTCTCTGGGTCGTTATTATCAGGTTAAACTCCATCAAAGCCCTACCCCTCTAACCGCCTCGATCAAACTCTCAGCCTTTATGGCGCCCTCCCTAATTACCTTAATCCCCCCGCCGTGACCTTCTCCGCCTGGAACCAGCTCAACAACTGTTGAAGCCACCCCAAGTTCCGTCCTTCCACCATCAACGACAAGGTCCACCTCATTTTCTATGACAGGGTCAAGCTCGTCGGCACTTCTCGGCGGGGGTCTGCCGGATATATTGGCACTCGTCCCTATAATGGCTCCGCCCGCTGCCTCTATTATCTTCAGGGCAACAATGTGCTTCGGAACCCTAATCCCNACCTTGTCCCTCCCCGCGGTCAACTCATGTGGGAGCTCGGACCTCTTCTTCAATACGAGGGTCAGCGGACCTGGCCAGAAGAGGNGTGCTAGAGTCAGCGCTCTGTCATCGAACTCGGCGATCTCCATCGCCTTCTCCAGACTTGAAACCAATACTGGCATCTCCTTATCCCTCCTCCGCTTGATCTGAAAGACCCTCCTGACGACATCCTCCTTGAAGGGATCACCCCCGATCCCGTAGACTGTCTCAGTGGGGTACACTATGACGCCCCCCCGCCTCACGATGCCTCCAATCTCCATTATCCTATCCTCGTCGACCTCGATCATCCTCACCCTTAAACCCAACTCAAGCACCCTTTCCTGATCATTCAATATGCTGACCGCTTAAAAAGCCCCACCCTTCTCATCTCCCAAGAAATCATTTGTTCAAGCCTCCTGCGTCAGGCACCTGATCTTTATCCCATCTCCAGAATGGACCAGAACAGAATGATGCATCGTCCAAAAGGAATTAAATCGGTAGACTTAAATACCACAACCCTGCCAAAATCTCATCGCGTTCTCGGAGGTTAAAAAAAATGTACCACCTAGAACTAGACGAAGACTTTGAGGAGGACTGGACCGAGGAGGAAGAGTTCGAGGAAGAGGAATGGCCTGAGGAAGAGGAAGAGGAATGGCCTGAGGAAGAGGAAGANTTCGAGGAAGAGGAAGAGGAATGGTAACATCCTCTCCCATTTTTAGGTGAACAATCTTGGAATTTTGTCCAAAATGCGGCAAACTTTTAATTCCCGACAGAAGGGGCGATAAGACCTACCTCATATGCAAGTCGTGTGGTTTTGAGAAACTCGCAAGCGAATCTAAGGGTTACAAGATAGTTCAAACCGTCGAGGAAGGGAAGAGAAGGAAGACCCTCATAGTGGAAGAGCCAACAAAGATAGTCAAGAAGAGGAAGGAAGANGAGCGGGAGCTCATGGCAGACTACTACGAGCTCTTCCTTGAGAACTATGAAGAGGGCGCCGAAGAAGAAAGTACCACCGAAGAGACTGAGTTTGAGTAGAANNACAATGGCCATTNACCGGTGGTCTCCTTGGTCAGAGTTGCGGTCCTCGATCCTGACTTTTGCAAGCCAGGGGACTGCACCAAGGAGTGCATCAGGTTCTGCCCAATTGTGAGGACCGGAGCGGAGGCAATAAAATACGAGCCAGAGATGAACCGCCCAATAATTGCCGAGAACCTNTGCACGGGTTGCGGCATCTGCGTGAAAAAGTGCCCGTTCGGCGCCATCAAGATAGTTAACCTCCCCGACGAGCTCGAGGAGCTCTGCGTCCACAGGTACGGTCCCAACACNTTCAAGCTCTATCGCCTCCCAGTCCCAAAGGAGGGAATGGTCGTCGGTCTCTTAGGTCCGAACGGGGCGGGAAAGTCGACCTCCCTCAAGATTCTGGGAGGGGAGATCAGGCCCAACCTGGGGCTCTACGACTGCCCCCCCGACTGGAAGTCGATCCTNAGGTTCTTCAGGGGCTCTGAGCTCCACGACTATTTCAAGAAGCTATCCGAGAAGAAACTGAGGGTTGTCGCCAAGCCCCAGTACATTGACGAGGCGCCCAAGAGGATCACAGGCACTGTCAAGGAGATCCTCGCTAGGATCGACGAGCGTGGTGCCCTCAAGGAGATCTCAGAATACCTTTCCTTGCAGCCCCTCTTGGATAAGGACATACACTCCCTCAGCGGCGGTGAGCTCCAGAGGGTCGCCATAGCAGCCGTTGCTATGAGGGACGCAGATGTTTACATCTTCGACGAGCCCTCGAGCTACTTGGATATCTACCAGCGGCTCAGGATGGCGTCGCTCATCAGGAGCCTGGCGAGGGAATCAAAGTACGTGCTTGTCGCGGAGCACGACCTGGCGGTCCTTGACTACCTCTCGGATCATGTCTGCCTCTTCTACGGCAAGGCTGGAGTCTATGGAATAGTATCCAAGCCCCACGGCGTGAGGGTCGGCATCAACCTTTACATAGGTGGCTACATACCCGACGAGAACATACGCTTCAGACCATACCCAATCAAGTTCAACCTCTCTCCTGTGCCAAGCGAGTGGCGCTCGGAGGACACCTTGGTCAAGTGGCCCCCATTCAAGAAGTCGCTCGGGGACTTCAAACTGACTGCCCTTCCTGGCTCAATCCACAAGGGCGAGGTCGTTGGCATTGTGGGCGCAAACGGGACAGGAAAGACCACATTCGTCAAGGTAATTGCAGGCGTAACAAAGCCGACTGAGGGCTACGTCGAGGACTTTGGGATAACTATCAGCTACAAGCCCCAGTACGTCGTCCCGAATACAGACAAGACCGTCAGGGAGATCCTCCAGTCTATAAACCCGACCATCTTGGAAGATCAGTGGTTCAAGGAGGAGATTTATGGTCCTCTCGACATCGAGCCGCTACTGGACAGGCGGGCGGACTCCCTCAGTGGGGGCGAGCTCCAGCGATCAGCGGTCGCCGTGTCCCTCTCGAGGGAGGCGAAGCTCTACCTGCTCGACGAGCCCACCGCCCACCTTGATGTGGAACACCGCCTAGCCGTCTCGCGGTGCATAAGGAGGGTCGCAGAGAAGCGCGGGGCTGCGGCGCTCGTAGTGGAGCATGACATAGTCGCCATAGACCTCATAGCCGACAGCATAATGGTCTTCTCCGGCGAGCCAAGCGTTTACGGCATAGCAAACCCCCCAACCTCGCTGAGGAANGGGATGAATCAGTTCCTGAAGGGGCTGGGGATCACATTCAGGAGGGACCCCGAGACTGGCAGACCCCGCGTCAACAAGCAGGGCTCCTGGCTGGACAGGTACCAGAAGGAGATCAACGAGTACTACTACACCGAGATCGCCGCCGAGAAATGATGGTATTAGGGCATTTTAATGCAAGAGCCTCAAAATTTATAAGAGCTCTGGGAATACTTCCTATCTGGTGGTCATCGTGCTACGTCTGGGGTTGATGATGACTGTACTCACGGCGATCTTCGTCATCTTGGGGTACGTAGTAGGCTTATTCCTGGGCTACCCTGAGCTGGTATCCCTTGGGGCATTGGTATTGGCTGGGGCACTGAACCTCATCTCCTACCTCTACAGCGACAGGATCGTCCTCTCGATGTCCCGCGCCAAAGTTGTTAGCGAGAGTGAGTACCCAGATCTCCACCGTATTGTTACAAACCTGGCGACCAGCGCGGGTCTGCCGAAGCCAAGGGTTGCGATAATAAAGTCCAAGGTCCCCAACGCATTCGCCACTGGGAGGGGCCCAAAGAACTCTGTCGTGGCTATCACCACGGGTTTGCTTGAGATATTAAATGAGAATGAGCTGGAGGGCGTCCTGAGCCACGAGATCTCACACATCAAGCACAGGGACGTCCTTGTGGCTTCTGTGGCAGCCACAATAGCAGGAGCCATAAGCTACCTAGCCTTAGTAGGAAGGTACAGCGTCCTCTTCGGCGGCCGGAGCGACAGGAACCGCAACGCTGGGGCGCTGGCGTTTCTGCTTAGCCTACTCGCGCCGCTTGCCGCCTTTCTCATCCAGATGGCGATCTCCAGAGGGAGGGAGTACGAGGCTGACAGGGAGGGCGCCCTGCTTAGCCGCAAGCCCCTCTCCTTAGCAAGCGCCCTTGAGAAGATAGAGAGGACCGTGCGCTCCGCCCCGCCGCTCAACGTCAACCCGTCCACTAGCCCGCTCTGGATAGTCAACCCCTTNAGAGGGGACGCGCTTCTGGAGATGTTCTCCACACATCCCTCCACTTGGAAGAGGATCGAGCGNCTCAAGGCNATGGCANTTAGCATAGGCAGNATGCGCTGANCGTCAGTGATTGTTGCCATCAGTAAAGCGGAGGAAGTCAATTGGAAAAAGATCGAGAAAAAAAGGAAAAGAGCGGAAGAGAAACAGGNACGCAAGAAACAGAAACACAAGAGNGAAAAGAGNCAGAGNTAGGGAAAGAAAAAGAAGAAGGAAAAGAAAAAGAGACGGAGAAAGTAACACCTNCTCCCGCATCCAAACGCAAACCCTACATNTACCCACACAGGCACTGCGTGTACTGCGGCAGGATGATCGAAGTCAAGGGCAGGGATTACTGCCTGAGGTGCAANCCCGAGTACCAGAAGGAGGTCTCCAAGAGGTCTAGAGCCCAAAAATTCCAGAAATTCCTGAAGTTCTACATCATCGGCATTATTATACTCCTGGTCGGNATAGTNCTNTACTCCCTCCGTTAGTCCTACCACATATAATNCATGTGTGGACCCTCCCAACGCGAATAGTTCACTAATTCAAAATGAAATGAAATAGACTTCCATTGACCTNCTCNCCTTTTCTGCGTTTTGTATTTTGGTCTCACGGGCNTCNNTCGGCTGATTCCGCGGAAATAATTTCACTATTATCGTGATGAGGATTCTCTAATCAGGTCGCCTAAAAATCCTAAAAAAGTTTTTAAGAAGACGCTCACACCCTCTACCCTCTAAGGTGGATCTCTTGAGCGTTAGGGACCTGGAATCCATAACCGAGATTGTAAAGGAGCATACCCGCTGGAGGGGCTCCTGCATAAATTTGATAGCGAGTGAGAATGTTGTCAGTAGGTCAGTAAAAGAGATGCTGATCTCAGATCTAGGAAACAGATACGCCATAGGCTTTCTTCACAACCGGTTCTACTCCGGGACGAAGTACATCGATGAATTGGAGGGGTACACCACAGAATTAGCCAAGTTGGCGTTCAGGGCAGACCATGTGAACTACGTCCCGATCTCAGGCACAATGGCAAACCTAGTCATGTTCAACGCCATGACCGCCCCGGGGGACGTCGTAACGGCTCTTAGCGTCATCGATGGTGGTCATGCGAGCTTCAAGGAGTGCTCCAAGATACATGGGGTGAGCCTAGTCCCGCTCCCTTACTCCATGGATCAGATGAACATCGATGTCGGTGAGGCAGAGAAGCTAATCGCCAGAGTGAAGCCAAAACTAGTGCTGCTTGGAGCCAGCGAGATCCTCTTCCCACACCCAGTCAAAGAGATAAGAGGCATAGCCGATGAAGTGGGCGCCATTGTTACCTACGATGCCGCCCATGTTCTTGGTCTAATAGCAGGGGGCACCTTCCAAGACCCCCTGAGGGAGGGTGCAGAGGTCATGACTGGCAGCACGCACAAGACCTTCTTTGGTCCACAAGGGGGCATAATCTTATGCAACGGTAAGCATGCGAGGGCCATCGACAACGCCGCCTGGCAGCTGGTCAACAACCACCACATCCACCGGGTTGCCGCCCTCTCTGTCGCCCTCACGGAGTTTATAGCCTTCGGGCATGATTACGCTAAGAACGTGGTCAAGAATGCCCAGAGGCTAGCGGAGGAGCTCCACAACCTCGGCTTTGACGTACTCGGGGCAAAGTATGGCTTCACCAAATCTCACCAGGTTATACTCAAGGCACCAAACAACAACGGTGACGCAGCTGCAAAGAGGTTGGAAGACGCAAACGTAATAACCACAAAGACCCCGTTGCCCACAGACAAAACCGAGGAGGAATGCTCGGGGATAAGACTGGGCACACAGGAGGTAACCCGAATCGGCATGGGAGAGAATGAAATGGTGGAGATCGCAAGACTGATAAAGAGAGTCTTGCTCGACAGAGAGGACCCTTTGGACGTGAGGGCAGACGTCAAAGGGATTATTGCCAACTTCAGAGAGGTAAAATACGCCTTCAACGGTGGACCCGCATACGAGTACTTAGGTTTATCGAGTCTGAGCTCAAACACATAACACTACAGTATGCGGGGCTCATACACTTTCAAAGCCGCTCAGTGAATGAGTACCAGCCCATAAAGCGCCGCACAAGGTATCGACGCCATATTCTTTGTCGGGGTTATGGTGTGTATCCCCCAGCCCGCTTTCTTTACAGTTGCGAATACATCTATGCCCGCTGCTTCCATGGCGGGTCTTGCCTTAAAAGGGTACCTGCATTTCCCTGTCTTCAGGGCTTCACACTCCAAGTTCTTTGATAAACAGAGCGAGCACTCCCCGGCAGCAAAGCCGAGAGCAAAGTAATAGCCCATATTATTGGCTTCGC
>QNVH01000090.1 GCA_004347955.1 Thermoproteota archaeon
CTGTATGTCAGGAAGACGTCTTTCCCCAGCTGATTGGCTGAGAAGTATTCAGGATAGCTGGAGAGGAGCTTCCTAACAACGCGTGTGTCCACGTCCTTGCCCTCAGAGTCCCACATGACCTCTTGGCAGCCCAAGTCGTGGAAGGCGAAGTAGACCTCGTGAATCTCGGCGTTGCCCTCTATGACGCTCCCAGTGCACCATGCTGGAAGGTTTGCATTGTCTGGGTGCTGTGTGGATATCGTTGCGGGGATCTTCCTATCCTTGATCAATTCTGGTCCTCCATAAAAATGATGGAATTTAGGATAGCAAGTAGAATTCCCAACGACGACTCATGTTTTGTGATGCCGTGTGGTACTTGTAGTGATTCATAGTGATATTAATAATGTATTTCGGGTAATAAAACCTATTCTAAAAGACCTAAAATCGAAACGTATGTTAAGCCTGTACCATGATTTGAAATCTCAAAGCCAAGGGAGAAAAGCCTCTCGGGTACATCCAGAGTAATTACGCAATTGTGTGCCCAAACCATCCCCCCTGAGTTTCGGTGATAATTTCGATTCTGGAACTCCGCATCATTTATGAGTGTGAGCGTGATAGAGATACCAAAGCAAAGCGGGCGTAGATCAAGAGGACGTGGAGGATGCGCACTTGGCAAAGGAGAGGGTTGTGGAGAGACCGTTTGCGGAATTCAGGGAGGAGTGCAAAGGGTTAGTCATAGGGGCTCTCAATGAGGAAGGGCTGGAGTTCGTCGAAGAGGATGTGAGGCTCGCCGTCCCTTCTGTACCGGATTACGGGAATCTGAGCTTCTCCACTTTTTCAGTGGCAAAGAAGAACGGGAAAAACCCAAAGGGTCTGGCGGAGANCCTAGCCTCTAGGATAGCCTCATACAAGAAGGTTCTGGTTGAGAGGGTCGAATCCGCAGGGGCGGGTTATGTGAACTTCTTCGTGAACTACCCGAAGTTCGCAGAGGTGACGCTTGAGGCGATACGCGTAATGAGGGAAGCGTTTGGGAGGCTGGGGGAGAGGGACGAAAAGGTGATAGTGGAGCACACGAGCGTTAACCCTATACACCCGATACATGTGGGCGGGGCGAGGAACGCAGTGATAGGGGACACTCTGGCAAGGGTTCTGATGGCGGCGGGCTACGAGGTGAGCAGGCACTTCTACATAGACGACGTCGGTCTCCAGGTCGCCCAAGCGAGTTATGGTTACTCGAAGTTGGGCGATTTGCCCGTCAGCGGTAAGAGCGACCATTTTGTGGGCTTCGTTTATGCGGCGACGAGCTGTGCCATGAGCATAAAGTCGCTCCAGAGGGAGATAGAGAGGCTCAAGGGCGAGGGGAAAGACGAGGAGGTGAGGGAGAAACTGGGCGAGCTGGACGACTGGGTTAGTGTAGCCTCCGAGCTAAGGGCTAAAAATGAGAAGGTGTTCGACGCCGTTTACCGGGGGGTATCTGACTCGGAGGACCCTGAAGGAGAGGTTGCAGACCTGCTCAGAAGGTACGAGAAGAAGGAAGAGGGGGCGGTCAGGCTTATAAGGAGTGTCTCCGAGCTCGCCCTGGCAGGGTTCAGGGAGACATTAAGGAGGGCAAACATAGAGTTCGACAGCTGGGACTGGGAGAGCGAGCTGACGTCGTGGAACGGGGGCGCGGAGACTGTTGTTGAGTGGCTGCTCAGGACCGGGTTCGGCAGGGTTGAGGAGGGTATGGCGATCCTGGACTGCGAGGAGGTTGCGAGGAGGTACGGGTTGAAGGAGAGGTATGGGATTAAGGGGGAGGTGCCACCCCTGACGTTAAAGAGGTCTGACGGGACGACCCTCTACACCACGAGGGACATAGCCTACACACTGTGGAAGTTCGACAGGGCTGAGAGGGTTATAAATGTGATATCGCTTGAGCAGAAACTGCCGCAGCTCCAACTAAAGCTGGCGCTCTACGCGCTGGGGCTNGGGGGGCTGGCGGAGAATCTAGTCCACTTCAGCTACGAGCTTGTGCACCTGCCTGGCAAGAAGATGTCGGGGAGGANGGGGAGGTACGTCACGTTTGACGAGGTTATGGACGAGGCTGTGGAGAGGGCTTATGAGGAGGTATCGAAGAGGTCGCCGCACCTGAGCGAGGAGGAGAGGAGGAAAATATCGGAGGTAGTGGGTGTTGGGGCGGTGAGGTACGCGCTTGTGGCTGTGGCGCCGAACAAGCCGATAACGTTCACATGGGAGAGAGTGNTGAATTTCGAGCAGAACAGTGGACCATTNATACAGTACGCACATGCAAGGGCGAGCAACATACTCGCAAAGGTGAAGGCAGATTTCGGGGNCNATGAGGTAAATTACGCGGGAATGGACACGAGGTACGAGAGGGATCTGATCGTAAGGTTGTCGCTCTTCCCAGAGGTCGTAAGCGAGGCCGCGGAGAGCCTGAGACCGGAGTTGATAGCCGAGTATGCAAACGAACTCTCTGCCGCATTCAATCTGTTCTATGACAATGTTCCTGTGCTGAAGGCTGAGGATGAGGGGCTGAGAGGGGCGAGGTTGAGGTTGGTGGAGGGAGTGAAGGCTGTCCTGGCGAACGCGTTGAACATGATGGGGATAAACGCGCCCACGAGGATGTAGTCCCCGAGTTGAATGTTGTGGATACTCTTCCCCAAAACATTTTGAAAAGTAGCACTTGTTTTTCTTTGTTATTTTTTATTTTATATTTTTTTTATATTGTTTATAAAACCTTAGAGAGGTGCGGCCGCCGGGATTTGAACCCGGGTCCTTAGCGGTCTACAGGGCAAGCCTTTGGCAGGCTAACGTCCTAGACCAGGCTAGACTACGGCCGCAACCTTGAAAAAATCTGTGCAAGAGGTATTTAAAAGGTTCGGCGCAATGGGTCCAGCTGAGCCACCCCTCTTTAAGGGGGGTTTCCTTTTTTCGAATATCGGGTTTGAGTTCGCAATTTTAAAGGGAAGGTTGAATTGGGGGGCTATCGCAAACGCCTTCAAGTCATCCCACGGGGGTCATATTAACTCTGAGCGATCATCGCCCCTCATAATAAGACGAGCGCCTCAATAAAAAATTTAATGGTAAAAACTTATTAAACCCCAAAGAGTATTTACGAGACGGAGCCCGAGTAGCTCAGCCTGGGAGAGCATCCGGCTGAAGACCGGAGTGTCGCCGGTTCAAGTCCGGCCTCGGGCATTTCATGTGATTTTTGGACAAGCCGAGGACATCGAATCTTGCTACTTCCACTTCTTGAAGTGCGCAAGCCCATCCTTCTGCAAAACTCACTCGAATCCTGCCTCGATTAAGGGTCGGATCTCATCAAAGTTCCTCGCAACCTTTCATGTCAAGCCCTATTTTTCTTCGAACTTGACGAGTTGTGTTTAGAGAAGTATGTTCTTGATCTGCTTGTGGCCGAGCACCTGCATCACATGGAGTATGTCCTTAGTCGTGAACTACCCACCCTCATGATGGGGCTTCCATGCTCTCTTCAGCATGGTTTAGGGCTGGTTCACAGGCAGCCCCGTCTAAGGGCATATAGCCCAGAGACCTCTCAAACTTCTTGGCTATGTTTATGGCTCCGTTCAGGTCTGCGTTGTACTCTCCGCAGTGTGGACAAATGAATAATCCTTGAGTCTTCCTTCTTCCTTCGCATCCGCAGATGTGGCATGTCTTGCTCGTGCAGGCTTCGCTTGTTGTTATTAGTGGAATGCCGACAAGCGTGGCTTTGTACTCGATCATCTTTGTAAGGCGGTGGTATGGCATGCTACTTACTATGCGGTTCAGCCTCTTTCCCTTACCTTTAGCCCTTTGCCTTATTCCTGTGAGGTCCCCCAAGACTATGTAGGAATTGGCTGCAAGGGCGAGGCTGACTATCCTCTTGCTGACTC
>QNVH01000091.1 GCA_004347955.1 Thermoproteota archaeon
TTCAATGGACTCGGGGAGCCCATAGATGGCGGACCCTCCCCCTTCACAGAAGAGTACAGGGATGTGAACGGTCTTCCAATGAACCCGTTCTCAAGGGACTACCCAACGCAGTTCATACAGACAGGAATCTCTGCAATCGATGGCATGGACACTTTGGTGAGGGGGCAGAAACTCCCCATATTCTCAGGTTCTGGTCTGCCTCACAACCTCCTCGCAACTCAAATTGCCAGGCAGGCAACAATTGTTGGGGAAGAAGTGAGTTTTGCAGTAGTGTTCGTTGCCATGGGAATTAAGCACGACGAGGCTGCCTTCTTCAAAAGGAGCTTCGAAGAGTCTGGCGCTCTCAAGAACTCTGCAATCTTCCTCAACTTGGCTGACGACCCGCCGGTGGAGCGTTTGGTCACCCCTAGGAGCGCACTCACTCTGGCAGAGTACCTCGCTTTTGAGCAAGACATGCACGTGCTGGTCATCTTGACGGACATGACAAACTACGCAGAGGCGCTCCGGGAGATAAGCGCTGCCAGGGAGGAGGTCCCCAGCAGGAAAGGATATCCCGGTTACATGTACAGCGACTTAGCATCAATATACGAGCGCGCCGGCAGGATCAAAGGCAAGAAAGGCAGCATAACCCAGATGCCTGTGCTAACTATGCCGAACGACGACATCACCCACCCAATTCCCGACCTGACTGGATACATCACGGAGGGGCAGATCGTTCTGGACAGGGATCTGCACAGGCGGGGCATTTATCCGCCGATAAACATCCTGCCTAGCTTGTCAAGGCTGATGAAAGACGGCATCGGCAAAGGAAAGACGCGCGAGGATCACGGTCCAGTCGCCAGCCAACTTTACTCGGCCTACGCAAGGGCCCAGGAGCTAAGGTCGCTGAGTGCGATAATAGGCGAGGAGGGTCTGACTGAAAGAGACCGAGCTTACCTCCGCTTCGGCGACAGCTTTGAGCGGAGATTTCTGAGCCAGGGGATCGACGAGAACAGGAGCCTCGAGACAACCCTAGCACTTGCATGGGAACAGCTCTCACTCCTGCCAGAGTCTGAGCTCACAAGGATACCGGACCGGTTCATAAAGACGTACTACAGAAGGTCGTGAGCTCCCTTGTCCATGAGGGTAGCGCCCTCGAAGATGAACCTTATAAGGTTCAAAAGGACCCTCGCCTTTCTCAGAAGGGCACACGACCTGTTGGAGGAGAAGCGCGAGATCCTCCTCTTAGAGGTGAACAGGAGGATAGGCGAGGCTACAAAGCTCAGGTCTCAGGTAAATGAGCAGTTGCGCGAGGCCTACGAGTTGCTAGACGCAGCAAGTGTGGTTGTTGGAACAAAGGAGATGAGCCTGATAAGCAGAACTCCTCGGTTTGTCTACGATTTACTGGTCTCTAAGAAGAAGATCATGGGCGTCTCTGTGCCTTCGTTGGAAGTCTCAAAAAAAATTAACCCAGTGAAGCTATGGGATATCAAAGCCCACAATTCTACTGGACCAGTTTGTCGAAAAGTTTGGCGAGATATTGCCTCTATTGGTAAGGCTAGCCGAGCTGGAGAGCGCACTAATAAGGCTCGTCGAGGAGGTCAAGAAGACCCAGCACAGGATAAACGCCCTAGAACAGTTTTTGATCCCGAGATACCAGAGTACGGTGTCAATGATCTCTGCGATCTTGGAGGAGAGGGACCGGGAAGAATTTGTGAGAGTGAAAAAAGTTAAGACTCTATTGGAAAAGAAGACAAGGCAGGTGGTGGCGTATGGGTGATGATTTCGTTGAGCGAATAAAGTTCATGTACGAGTCCAAAAGGTCCGAAATTAAAAAGGAGATTAATGAATCTCTCATTAAACTATCAAAAAGAATTGAAGAGAGGAAGGATGAAATATATAAGGAAGTTTTATAAATAAGTGAGGTTCAAATAGGAGGTTGGTGTGTCTCCTTGAAACTTAGCACCCTTCCACCAAAGAAAAGAATTCAGTTCTTTTGGGCGTCGGTGTTGGTTGCTACGATCCTCATGATCTCAGTCGCAGGGGTTGTGGTTAACGCAGCGGCATCGCAAACAGCCTCGGCCGAGGTCACATCAACAGCCAGTCAGGACGTTTCTATGCTAGCGCTTAGCTCTGCCCTGGCGGTCGGTCTTTGTGGCTTAGCCGCAGGGATCGCTTTGGCAAAGAGCGGTTCTGCAGCTATTGCAGCCTTAGCAGAAAAGCCTGAAACCTTCTTCAAGGCCTTCCTGGTGGTGACCCTCTGCGAGGCGGTCGCAATATACGGTCTCGTAATGGCAGTGCTATTGTGGTTGAGAATTCCCGTATAATCTGGGTGTCTTTGATGTTGCGCCCAGAGCGGATGTCGAAGACTACCTTACTTTTCTTAAAAAGCGACACAGAAGAGGTACTGGATTCCCTAAACAAGCAAGGCGCCTTCCACATAACTATAAAAAGTGGTGAAGCAACATCCGATGTTTTGAGTAGGACATCTGCCCTAATGAATAGAATTGATGCTCTGATCGAGCAGTCTAAGGCGATCTCCGGACTGTCCGAGCTGCCCCCTCCACAAGTTGCTCCGTTCGAAGCCCATGACTGGTCCTCCTTTCTAGAAGCTGTGGAAAGAGAAGTCAACAGTTATGAAAACAGGATTAGAGAAATTGATCTCTCCATAAAAACCGAGGAGAAGTTGAAATTCTTCGTCAGCCTGTGGTCCCCATTTATCGGGAGCTTAAAAAAAACATTATCAATCGAAGCATTCCCCACTCTTAAAAGACTTTCTTTTTTGACCTTGTACCAGAAGGAACTCCGCCCCACCCCTCTCTCTTTATTACTCCCCCACCCATCTCTGGTATTGACCGTAGCCTCAAAACCTGCAATGGTATTAGTGGTTTTTCTCAAGGAAGATTTGGATAAAATAAGGCGTGCAGCAGAAGAGGCTGGCTACGCAGAAATGCCTGTCTTGGAGGACACGCCTGGCAACTTGAAAGAGATGCCAAAGGCCATCGAATCGGCTGAAAAAAAACTCAAAGAGTTATCTTCAAAGAACGAAGAATTTCGGCGCTCCCTTATGGTCTCGCTACCCAGGCTAATTTATCTCAAGGGGCTTTTGTCCGATGCCAACTCTTTAATTACAATAAGGGAAGGCGCCACTTTTGAGAAGCGATGGATGGTCCTGGAGGGGTATGTCCCTAGCAGGAATTTACAATCTTTAATTAGTGACCTCCAAGCTCGTGTCAATGGACGCATAGTCTTCTTTTCAAAAGAGGAGCACTCGTCACCACAGGTGCCGGTGATGTTCAGGTACCCAAGGTTCTTTAAATTATTTGAGAGCATCACGAACCTCTACGGCGTACCGTCCTATACTGAATTGAACCCGACGCCAATTCTGGCAATCACTTTCCCATTCTTCTTTGGTCTCATGTTTGGAGACCTAGGTCATGGTTTGATGTTGGCCGCTCTTGGCTTTATCTTCTACAAGTACACCAAATCCCTATCTAAGATCGGCACATTCCTAATGATCTGTGGGATCGCTGGCGCGATTGTTGGTGCTGCACTCTATGGAGAAGCCTTTGGAAAGCACATAGGTTACCATACTGTATTTTCTCCTGGGGAGGACCTGATGTCCCTTTTCAAATTCTCGCTCTACATAGGTGTAGCCCAGATCTCTTTGGGCCTAGCCCTTCTCGTGATAAACAACTTGATACAAAAAAAGAGAGCAGACGCATTCCTAGTCAATATGCCAAAATTGCTCCTGTACCTCCTTTTCATGTATGTCGTTTTCCATTTCGGCCTTAACATAAACCAGTGGTTCACCGGACCAATCTTCTACATCCTCGTTCCAGCAATCTTTATGCTAGTCGG
>QNVH01000092.1 GCA_004347955.1 Thermoproteota archaeon
TTAGACTTCCACTTCACTCCATAAATCCCAAAAGAGGGGTTATTTAGGTGCCACACCCTTATCGCTGCTCTATGGGCTCATGTGTATATTAGCAGCCCCTCGAGATTTTGTTTCAGAGCGGCGACATGCGCCCTAATCCACGGCGGCATGAGGAGTGGAGGGGATCCCTATTAGATGTGGTTGGAGGCGAATAGGGACGCTGTGGGTGTCCTGAATATAGGTTCTCGTCAGGGCGAGAACATTAACGGGGTAGTGGCATACCCTTTGCTTCCGAGGTGGGATGGTATGAGGTGGGAGCCNANAGGGCAGTGAAGAACCGACCGATGATCACCCCAGAAGCAAGAATCTCTCGCCTTCAGCCGTGGAGAGTGCCAACATAATAGTTGGTGCTGGATTAGAGGAGTCGTTCTTGGAACCTCAACCGCTTTTCACAGGTACAATTGTCTACAAGGTCGAATTTACGAGTTAGCCCCCAGTTGAAACCGAAGGCGCTGTTGAGTTTTATTCAAAAGTGGATGCCTTAGAACCTAAAAGAGGAAATTTATTTGGAAGTTCAGAAAAAAATTCAGAGTGCGTAGGCTTCTACAAGGTCCCTCGCAGTTATTATGCCAACGAGTTGATCGTCTTTGAATATGGGTAGCCTACGAATGTGTTTTGTTGCCATTGTCATTGCTGCCTTATGTATGCTGTAATCCGGCGAAATCTTAACCAGCGGTGCAGAAGCGTATCGATAGACAGGGTCTTGTAGGTCTGCTTCATTGTAAATAACCTTGCTTAGAAGGTCCCTCTCTGTGAAGATCCCCCAAGGCTTTCCGTCTTTATTCACTATTACGGAGCCTATTCGCTCTTTGCCCATCTTCTTGGCAACATCCCAGACTTTCGTGTCAGGTTCTACAGACTCTACATGTTTTGTCATGAATTTCTGGACAGGTACCGAGGTTTCGGGAGCATCAGGCAAGGCTTTTATGAGATCTGATGCCGTCACAATACCAACCACCCTCCTGCCTTCGGTGACCACGAGCCTGCCTTTTTCCTTGATCATCATTCTAGCTCCCTCTTTGATAGTCGCCTGGGGTTTTATGGTTATTAGCCTTGGGGAGAGAACCTCGTAAACCTTGACTTCTTTGGGATTCCTCTCAGCAGCTATGACGCGAGTGAGCAGATCTCGCTCTGTTACAATCCCCGCAGGTCTGTCTGTGCCCCTGACAAGTAGGCTTCCGATGTGCTTTTCTCCCATGAGTTTGGCAGCCTCCAGCATGGTAGCCCCACTGTCAATAAATAGAGGATCTTTTGTCATTATGTCCGATATGTGTTTGTGTTTAAGGTATTCCTGATAGGAGATATCAATAACGCTCGGGAATTCATCCCTTAGCGTTTTTGCCATTCCCTCACCCTATATAATATTANATATAACCACTACCATATAAAAAAAACTCGATAGAGATTTATGGAAGAACAAAAAACCAGGACTTGATGAGGCGGAAGAGGGGCCACTCTGCTCTATGGGGCGGGCTTTGATCAGTAGATAAAAAAATTAATTAACCATCTCACATGGAGATTAACCACAAGCCCCAGTGGCTCAGCCTGGTAGAGCACCGCCTTGGTAAAACATCCAAAGAGGCGGTGGTCGCGGGTTCAAACCCCGCCTGGGGCTTCCTTATTTGAGTTNGTTGGGCAGGTTCTAAAAATTTATATAATGCGGGCGCATCCATGTCTTCTCGGTGGGGCTGTGGTCTAGCACGGTATGACGGCAAGACGAAGGTGCCCCCTTCGTCTCGTCAAGGGCTCCAGAGGTCTAGCACCAGATTTGACCCTTTGGGGATGATTGTCTTCTGGAGCTGCTAGAGCGGGGCGACCCGCATGTCGGGGGTTCAAGTCCCTCCAGCCCCACCATTCAGATTTTATGGATTCTGCAATAGGCGGTCCAAAGAAGTTATAAGTTAAATTGTCAATATCATAATTGGGTGTAAGAATGCCACTAGCTTTTGTATTGGTGAATGTGGAGGCAGGGACCGACAAAGAGGTTCTGGAAAATATTAAAAAAGTGCCGGAAGTAAAGCAGGCGTATATGGTCTACGGCGTCTACGACATCATTGTAATGCTAGAGTCCGAAACGCTAGAAAAGCTAAGAGAGACTGTNACGAAGAAGATAAGACAACTGGACAAAGTGCGCTCCACGATGACTATGATAGTCATGGAACAATAGAATAGTAAACTTTAAAAACCAATATTTTTTCTAATATTTTGGCACGCCGGCCATAGTTGATGGGTTCCACCCGTTCCCATCCCGAACACGGAAGTTAAACCATCAAACGTCTGCGGTTGTACTGGATGCCGAGAGGGTCCGGGAAGCCGCAGAAGCTGGCGGCCATTTTATATCACCCNCACATCGAGGACTCAAATTAGAAATAAATATATCCACCATATCTATTCTCTTGAACATTGTTGTGGTAAATATGGTCATACCAGTTGGTCAGGGACTATTTCCTACAGGCAGCGATCTCTCCTCAATTATATTGAATATCCTCTGGGTAGTATTCTTCTTTTCCATGATCCTTCTTTTCAATCAAAGGCTCCAGATATGGACCTACCAGAGGAANGTGGAGAAGGCAACGGTAAAACTCCAGATGTTAGCAGATAAAAGCAGAGAAGAGGCGCTCAAGAGTGTACAGAAGTACGCACAGGAAAATATGGATATTCGTTCGCAGGTGACTGCATTCCTGGACTTCTTCACCATAGAGCCTGTAGACAGGGACCCCTTTGGTGTATTAAGTAGACTAGAGCACTTGCTGGANAACCGGAGGGACAGATTCAAAGCTTTTGTAGCTCAAATCGCACCCAAAGCTGGAAAGGCAGAGGCTGCAAATACCGAAGACATACTTGAGGCCGCGATGGCGCTGAACTTCATATTTAAAGTCGTTAGACACTACCTTATACTTGGTAAAAAAACTAAAAGTCTGATGATCTTCGTTCAGTTGGACATGCAGCTGCCCCTAATAATGAAGATGGCAGAGGCTTACTTTAATGCGCAAAAGACTTTCTCGGCAGGAAGACCTATCGGCGACGGGTTAGGGCCACTGGTAGCATCAAAATTAATGTTCGGGCTGCCAAAGAGAGTTATAGCCGAAGATATAGTCTGCTCAGAAGTGGACATNTCCAATAGGAAGGCTTATGTTTTGAAGGCAGAAGGTCCTGGAGGTCTTCTCGGAAAGCCAGGGGAGGCTGTGAAGAGGCTTGTGGAAGAGATGGGCGGAAAGGTCGCAAGAATATTCATGGTAGACGCTTCCTCGAAGCTGGAGGGAGAGAACACGGGCGAGGTTGTGGAGGGAGTCGGAGCAGCCATAGGAGACCCAGGACCTGAGAAGTACAAGATAGAGGAGGTCGCTACGAAGTACAAGATCCCCCTTGACGCGATCGTCTGTAAGATGGACCTTGAGGAAGCCTTAACAACAATGAAGAAGGAGATAGTAGAAGCCTCAGAGATCATAATAGAGAAGATAAAGAAGGCGATCGTGGAGAGGACAAAAGAAGGAGACGTAGTAATAATAGCAGGAATAGGCAATACCATAGGAATAGGACAGTAGAGGCGGTCATCATGCAAGGAGATAGAAAGCCCAAATTTGCAATAATCTCCATACTCTTGACTTTTGGTGCCTTTATCTTGTTTGTGCTTGCGACGATCGTAGATCCTCTCTCCACTTACAGTAACATTCTGATGGTGGCAGGGCTTGCATTACTTGCGGCATCGTGGGGGGTCTATTTCATTGGCGGGCGCTCGTTACAGAGAACAGAAGTTGCGACGGAGAACGTTATAACGGTGATAGGGTGCAAAGGGTG
>QNVH01000093.1 GCA_004347955.1 Thermoproteota archaeon
TTTAACATAATTCTTCTTCCAGGAATCCATTATCGAAAAAGCGGTCTTCAACGCAGAATCAACCCAGTGCGCTGCATAAATCCAACCTTTCAGGTACCTATCCCTCAAACACTTCCTGAATTGATTATCCTTCCTGTAAAGTGGAAGGAGCCTGAACTGGTTCTTACCTTTTATCTTGATCTGCTTCCATCTTACACTCGACCAGATATCCTGTATTGTAGCGTTGAGTATCTCGTTGTATGCTCTGAGCAGTCCCTCGATCTCTTCTCTCTTGTCATGCTTGAGCGAATAAACTCTTAGCACGCTCCACAACCTCCTTGTATTTATGCGATCTCAACCCATACATCTTTCCCGAGAAGTGGGAGATCACCGTGATGAGATCTTCGATCAATTCCTGCTGTGGAGATTCCATTTCTACCTGATTCAGTACTTCTATGCTCGTTCCATGAGCCTCGAATACCTTCCATAGTGTATCAAAACCGAATCTGGTGAGCCTGCCCTCATATAATATTATTACTTTACCTACCTCATTATGTAACACTCCATCCAGAAGCCTCAAGAAAACCTTTCTCTTCTCGTTCAAGCTACTACACTCCTTACCCCCCACCCTGCANCCTCCGGATCTCCGATTCGGGTATCCTCCTGCGNCCGCCTATGGTCCTCACAACCCTGATCTTTCCCTGCTTGTCCCTCTTCTGGATCGTCCTCGGATGAAGACCGAGAAGCAGGCAGGCTTCTTTGAGTATAAAGCCTTTCTTGCACAATCCTCCATATTATGATAGCCTGTATAAACAAATATATTTTGAAACTGATAATAACGGCGCCTCCCAACCCATTTTACATGCACTCGGNGAGAAAGCCCGCGGTTTTAGCCGTGGAGAGTGTCAACGGTGCTGCACCTTAATACAATTGGATGTTTAGAATCATCCCTGCCACACCAATGCGACGAACTGGTTAAACCTTTTGAATCTTGTCTTCGATTCGAATCATCCGCACAACATTAGGATCATCATTGCGTAAACTTTTGCCGCTTTTTCCATNTAATCGATGCGCACCGACTCGTTGGGCGCATGGGCAAGCTCCTCCTCACAAGGTGAGAACCCAACAGTAGGTATTCCCTTCACACCCATTGAGTATCCACCATCTGTGGCAAAATCCCATCTCTGAATCTTCGGCTTAAATTTGAGGACACTCTCTGCTGCTGCTACTGAGGTCCTCACCAAATGGTGATCTGGAGATATCTCAAATCCTGGCATGTACTTTTTCCCAACAAACTTTAACCCTGTGTATGTCTCATCCTCAATTTCAATAACGTTTGCGTCCGCTCCTTCAGCCTTGACTTTTTCATTTATCCTCCTCAGCACATCCTCCAAGCATTCCCTTGGGAGAAAACGGTAGTCCACATAGAACCTGCACTCATCCGGAACTACATTACGCGCCCCTGGACTGCACCTTATGTCTGTCACCGATAGGGTGCTCCTTCCCAAAAGTGGGTCCTCTGCCCCATCCATCAGATCCCTAGACAGGCTCTCCATCGCGATTATTGCACGCGCCGCTTTGTACAGCGCATTGTCCCCTCTCCATGGGGCACTTGCGTGACATGCTCGCCCCTTGGTCACAACCTCTAGCTCCGCTCTGCCCCTGTGCCCTACCGCCACATTCAGGCTTGTTGCCTCCCCCGAGACTATGTAGTTTGGCAACCTCTTTCTGAGCGTTTTTTCCAGGAGATATTTCATGCCAAAGCAGTATGTTAACTCTTCCATCACCACCCCTGTGAAGAATACTTTACCTTCAATCTCGTAAAACTCCCTCACCGCCTCCATCGCCAATATCATGGGCGCCCATGAACCCTTCGTGTCAGCGGCTCCCCTGCCGTAGATCCTGCCATTTTCAACAACCCCGCCAAAAGGGTCGTACTTCCAGCATTCTCTTCTGCCTGGAGGTACATGATCCAAGTGAACGTTGAATGCCAAGGTCTTACCCCCTGCGCAATCACTCTTGCCCATCTCACCAACGACGTTTCCAGCTTCGTCTATTATGGACTTAAACCCAAGTCTTTCAAGCTCCCTCAAAAGAATTTCAGCCACTTTGCCCTCAGAGCCACTCGGGCTTGGAACTCTTATGAAACGCGCAGTCGCATCAACAAGGTATCCCAAATTGGAATCAATAAAATCCGAGACTCTGCTTGGAAGTCGGACACCTTCGCTTGTAAAACCCATGCCCAACACCCTACAGTTACAAATTCATCGCGTCTCAAGAATACCTACTTGCAAACTCCCTTATTATCCCTCCCGATGTAGCCAGAATCATTTTTAAAGTACTGAAACCTATCTTTCAATTGCGGCAATTGATCCCCGCTCTGCGCCTGGAAACTAAGATGATCCTTATATGGATGGAAACCCGCTTTTAATTTGCAATGGAGGAAAGCTTCTGTGCTGTAAGTTGTTAAATCAAAAAGTGAACGGTCCATACAGGGTGAAAATGGGTTTAGGAGTGCCCATCCCTGAGGGCGGCNTGGCTCGCCCAAGGGCCTATANAATGACAATTATACTGATAGCTATCAACCTCTTGGTATACGCGGTCTCCTCTTTCGAAAACTCTTTCCTTGGGATAGGGGACTACTGGTTGAGCATCGGTGGATTTGTCCCACTATTGATACCGAACCCTTCCCAGTGGTATCGGGTANTCACATCGATGTTCCTACACTCAGATCTTTTCCACATCCTATTCAACATGTACTTCCTCTTCATATTTGGAAGGTCTGTAGAGAGCTCTTTGGGGAAATACCGATTCTTAGCTTTGTATCTCGCTTCTGGCATAATGGCATCCTTGTTTCACACCGCCTTTGCCTTCATTGAAGGTCCGGCATCATACTCGATACCCGCCATAGGCGCATCAGGCGCCATAAGCGGCATCCTAGGCGCCTACCTTATGCTATACCCCGGCACATCGCTCCTCATGGTTCTCCCGGTGTTCTTCTTCCCTTGGGTCTTCTGGATAAAGGCGTCATACTACATCCTGTTCTGGTTCGCAACACAAGTGATTTACGGCTTTGCGAGGGCTGCGGGTGGCACCGCCGTATTCGCACATGCCGGGGGGCTCGTGGCTGGGGTATTTCTCATCTACTTACTCGCGGACAGGGAGCGGATCGCCCAGCTGAGGGTTTTGAGGAATGTCGCAATCTTCTCATACCTCAGATTTGGGCCTCGCAGGACCAGGGGTCTGGGCAAATTTACAAAATCCCTCTTTTCCACACTGCTGCTTTTATTGCTGGCATCTGCCGCCTACGCCTCGCTCTACCCGACGGACCAGGGAAAGGTGAAATCCCTCACAGTCATGTACACGTGCCAAGGCTTCCCCTACAGCGACCACGTCGGCATTAGCCTTCCAGATCTCGAGTCGCAGCTATCTGCAATCCCCCTTGACAAGACTAGGATACTGCTCAACAGGCTGAACGCCGCTGGCTTGCTATACAACGCCACCAGCGGGGAGTTGAACCTAGTTGGGTGGACAGCTGACCTGCCGTTGAGGCTCGTGCTGGGCTCATCAGTTATCACAGTGAATGTGCCCACCACAATAATCTCCTTCAAAGGATTTTATGATGCCGACGGGTTCTTGGCTTACGGGGAGGGCAGCATAGCAACTCGCACTCTCAACATTGCCCTCCAAGGACAGAGCTACAAAATCACCGAAGGGGACCTATTAAATTACGAGTTTAAAATCTCCACCCAGACCGTCGATTTAATCACCCTCACACACCATACCGGGATGATATCGGTTTTCCTGACCCTGCTGAGCCTTGCCGTAGTGATCACCAAGGATCGAGAACT
>QNVH01000094.1 GCA_004347955.1 Thermoproteota archaeon
CATTCTCGATGGAGCAGTCATCGTATGTGACGGGGCGGGAACAGTTGTGACCGGTAACCCTCTTTTGGTGCAGGGCATTGGCGGGCGGATGTCTAGTCTGGTCAGGACTGCGCCCATACCGGAGGTTATAGAGTCCATTGAGCGGAATGGCGGCTTTGTGCTGGACAAAAATACTGCAGTCATTGACCAGGTAAGGGGTTTGGAGCTGGCTCGAGGGCTGGGCTTCTCAAGGGTTGCTGTCACAATCACCACGCCCGACGAGGGNGAGGNGATCAGGTCAAAATTTCCTGGGGCGACGATCTTCGCGACACATCTTACTGGAATCTCGAAGGAGGGGGCTGAGCGTCTGGTGAAGGTCTGTGATCTGGTGACTGGTTGCGCATCAAGGTGGGTCAGGGAGGTTGCGGGGCAGAGGGCCCTCCTCCAGGCAGGCGCATCAATACCCGTCTTCGCAATTACTGAGAGGGGCAAGGAGCTTGTGCTCAACAAAATAAAGGGCATGGATGCACAGGTACTCGTCAAACTTCAGAGACTTCCATATCAGGGAGAACGGCAGCCTGATCCTTTGAGATGACTCAGTCTTATGACAAACTCGCAATAGGGGTCGCCTTTGTTAACACATTTTGTTTCTATGCCCCGGCATGGACTGTTGAATAAAACACTGATTAGGCCGACCAAAAATCCTCTGAGGAAGCTGTTCTGGTAGCCCTTGATCTCTTTTGCAGCCATCTCCTCAAAGTTCTCCCTGACTCTTATGACGATCCTGTTGTTCTTGTCGTCGCACTCAGCCAGTTCAAAGATCCCCCAGCCAAAGCTCTGGAGCCTTGCAAAGGCGATCTTTATTTTGTCTGCATTGTTCAAGGAGCCTTTCAGCTTCAGGAGGTCGAGCCCCTTTCCCTCTCCAGCGTCGTTTCCCATGAACCAGAGGAGCGTCATCCCGCCGGCGCCAAACCTCTTTATGAGCCCTTGAAAGAGCGTCTTCCACGTTTGGATGCTCAGGGCTGCCACTGGGTAGTAATTTTCTGAGAAGTTGAAAATCAACGGAAAACCTCTCACATTGTAGATGAAGCCAGGCACGCCCGTATCTATGCAGTCGACAGAGATCAGCCTCTGGCCAAAGCACTCCCTTATTTCCTTCAAAATCTCCTCCTTCAGACCATCCTTTCCGGTGAGGTCCGCGATAACAAAGTCGTGAGTCACGTAGTCCTTCTGATGGGACGTGATGTTGAGCAGGAGAATGCCCTTTCTGTTGAAAATTTTTATGATTTCTGCCGTCGGGCTGAAATCCGGGAGCTCTATCTTTGACACAATGTACAAGCCGCAGTAGCTTCTTCCGGGCTCATAATAGTGGTCAGATAGGTGGACAGGCACCTGCAATGAAAGCACCACGATTAAAATTGTTTCTTATTATATTTAAGAAATTTTATTTTTATTTTTTAGAATAAAATATGGGGTTGGATGACAGTAGCTTGCATTTAGGATAAAACTAGTGGAAGAAGGCCATCAGCCACGCCTGAGCCACTAGCATCGGCAGAACCCCTCCGAGCAGCCCTATCGACAGCCACCTGAAGAACCTCATGTAGTAATGAAACTCCTTCTCCAGCATGCCGAGCGCGACGATGTTGGCCGTGCTGCCTATCATCGTGATGTTACCCCCATAGGTCCCCCCGAAGAGGAGCGCCCACCAGAGCGGAGCCGTGGAGAAGCCCAAGGCACCAAGGCTCTGGACCACAGGGATGAGGGCTGCAACTAGGACGACGTTGTCTAGGACCGAGGAGGCGAACCCGCCCAGCCAAAGGACGAGTGACTGGATCTGGTGCTGGGATGAGGCGATGGATGCCACACCGGAGGCGAGNACGTCCGTCAGCCCGGTGTACTTAAGCGNCCCCGCNTTTGCAAACAGGAACATGAANAAGATCAGCGTCCACCANTCCACCCCCTTCTCCACTATAGAGCGCGCCTCTTTCCTCTTCCAGAGCAGCCCGGCGGCGGCGCCAAGATAGGCGGCAACGAGGAGGAATGTTGACTTTTCAACGTTGAGGAGGAGTTCTAGCCTGTAGTGAATGGCGATCATGAACACCGTGGCAAGTAGGAGCGCCCCGCTCAGCCTAACCTCCCTGTATTCACGCCCCCTCCCAATGGATCAATTTTGCTCGCTCCCATCACCTTTGCCCCTGCCTCCTTCAGCACCTTCCTGTACCAGAGCGTACAGAGGGCTATTATGACGAGGAGCGAGAGGATCGCAACTGGTGTGGCTGAGAGGAGGAAGTCCTCGAACGTGAGCCCTGCCCTCAGCCCTATCAGGATCCCTATGGGGTTGCCTAGCATCGTAGCAGAGGATCCTATGTTCGTTGCCAGGACCGTGGATATGACGAACGGTACCGGGTCGAGCTCGAACCGCCTGCAGTACTCGAAGACTATAGCGGTGATGAAGATGATGGAGGTCACTTCGTCAACCATGGCAGCCATGAGGGTCGACATCACAAGCAATGTGATCATGACCTTCCTCGGGTCGTACCTCACGGCCGCGAGGAGCCTGTGGAGGATCCACTTGAAGAAACCGCCCTCCTTTGCTATCTCTACGAGTATCATCATCGACGCCAGGAACGTTATGACGTCGACGCTCATGAAGCTGATGGCATGCTCTATGTCTATTGTCTGGGTAGCGAGGAGGGCACCGATCCCTGCGAATGCTATGGCGAGCCTGAACCTCCAGAACATGAGTGTGCCCAAGACCGTTGCCATGAAGATCGTCCCAGCCACGGTCTGTGGGAAGTTGCCGAGAAAGAGCCAGAGGGCTACGCCGATGGAGGCAACCGATGCGCCGAAGAGTGAGAAGTCGCGCCAACTCCCGACCTTGCCAGCCCCTTCGAGTTCAGCCAACTTATTCACCTAAAGTGAGTTATAAATTGGGTTATAATAGGTATAAATAATTATTGGAAATGAGAACATAATTACAATTTAAGGTGGTTTAAATGTTTGAAGGATCTGAGAGCAACACGAGCGAGCTCTTTTCGGAGGCAAAAGTGGCTGGAGCAACGCTGGTGGGCGTGGCTGACTTGAATACCCTCAGAGATCTTCCTACATATGGTGGGGTCTCCTTGGAAGGGTTCAGCTATGCTGTTTCGGTTGCCGTAGCGCTGCCACCAGCAGCAATCGAGGCCATAAGGCCCGAAGACCCGGGCGTACTGTATGCGCTCGCATATAAGAATGCTAATGCGTTACTCGATAGCATAGCCATGAGGATTGCCAGTAAGATCTATGAGAGAGGGTACCTCTCCCTTGCCCTCCCTGCATCCTTTAGGGTGGACCAGCAGAAACTGCTTGGGCATGCCTCTCACAAGGCCTTTGCATGGGCGGCCGGTCTTGGATGGATAGGCAGGAACGGGCTGTTAATAACTCCAAGCTATGGTCCTGCCGTGAGGTTGGCTACGGTTCTCACGGATATGCCCCTCAAACCCGGTAAGCCCATTGAAAACGGGTGCGGCGATTGCCGCATCTGTGTGGAGTCCTGTCCTACAAAGGCCCTGAAGTACTCGGGATTTTTGACGAGACCGAAGACCAGAGAGGAGATCCTCGATCCTGCGAAGTGTAACATGCAACTTAACAAGAACAAAGAGCGTTTTGCAAGCANTCCACCCACTGCTGAGGTCGCAGTTACAGTGTGTGGCATCTGCATAAAGGTATGCCCTATTGGTAAAAATCCAACGGACCGACACAAAAATATTGAGAGAT
>QNVH01000095.1 GCA_004347955.1 Thermoproteota archaeon
AATCATAATCACGTGTGAGGACATATACACTCATGGGACTAACTACATCTTCGGCCTGGCGACCACCGGTGGGGGGCTGATCTCCTCAGCGAGGATAGACCCCAAGTTCTGGGACGGAGTGCCAGAGATATTTCATTATTCAAAAGGGGGGAATGAATTCTTCCTCAAACAGTTTGCAAAGGTACTTCTCCATGAGGCAGGACATGCGCTCTCTCTGGACCACTGCAGAGACTTGGGCTGCGTCATGCGTTACTCAAACTCCCCGCTCGAACTTTATTCAAAGGGAGGGGATTTCTGCAGTAGGTGTTGGAATAGGCTGGTTGCCAATTTGGGAGCCAAGGATTGAGCCTACTTTGAGGCGGCCTGGTTCTCTGATGATATGTGTTTTTTGCTGTAGACCTTCCTCTTGAGGGCGTGCCCGCAGACCTGACACTCGGTTAGTTTCGATGAGGAGTCGTATGTGGCTCCGCATGCAGGACAGTAGACGAACCACCAGAACTCCTGCGAGATGCCCTTTGTGACCATGGGTTTAAAGGGTATGGAGAGCAGTGTGCAGAGGTTCTGGAGGCTGTAGTCGTCGCTCACCACAACAGCCTCGCACCCCTCCTGTTTGAGCTCCAAAGCTAGGGCTACGACCTCCAGGTCGGTCTCTGATAGGACGGGGAGGTCCCCGGTAGCGCTAGCCTGGGCTTTAACCTGTTCTTTTGTCTTCGCTTTTGGCTCCCTTACCCTGAGGCGCCCTGAGGAGACGTACAGGTCAATTAGAGCCTTTGTCTTCTTGCCAGAGAGTTCTGAGGCGACGCGCGGGGTTATGTAATGTTCACCCTCAACCAGCTGTGGGTTAAAGCCGTAGATTATGGCGGATGTGTCGAGCACAAATATTAGGACGCGGTCTGGTGGCACCATCAAACCTCCAGGGGTATTCGCGTCTTTTCACGGACCCGCCTGTAAAAGTCAGGGGGGTTGACTCGAATGAATACAGCAGGATTCTCGGATCTGCTTATGACCACCGGGGACCCGTAGTCCACAGATGAGACCTCGTCCCCATCTAGGACGAGGATCCCCTGTGAGCCCTCAGGCAGGAGACTAATCTCCAAGTTGCTAGAGATTGGGAGGATCAGAGGGCGGACTCCGGTGGAGAGAGGACATATGAGGACAACCTCCATTACCTCCAAGGCGGGGTCTATTATAGCGCCACCGGCAGAGAGCGCATAGGCGGTAGAGCCAGTCGTGGTGGAGACTATTATGCCGTCAGCCTTCCCCCTGTAAATGGTTGTTTTGTCCTTTGAGAGAAGGATGGACAGGATTCTGGCGGGTTTAGACGAGGCGACCACGGCCTCGTTGGTCACGTCGTAAAAGCGCTTCCCCTTATAGTGTATGCTCAATCTTGTCCTGAAGTCCAAGTAGTAATTTCCAGATAGGATCTTCTCCAGGACCTGTTTGGCGTCTTCGGGGGTACTCTCGCAGAGAAAACCGAGAGCGCCAACCTTGACGCCCAATAATGGAACGGAGCTGGTCCTGCGGAGCGCCCTCATGATTGTGCCATCTCCTCCCACAACAATAATGAGGTCGGCCCGTGCCTTGTCAATAAGGGAGTCCCTGAGAACATCCTCGTACTCTACGTTTATTTTTCTCGATAGCAGAAAGTTGCCGAGGTCTTTGGAGATGGCTTCTGCCTCTGGTGAGTTTGGCTTGCGAATTATCGTGGCGCGCGAGATCAACAGGACCACCCAGTTTTCCGGAACATGATTGAATATTCCCTTACTTTTAAATAACTGTTTGTATTTGATTAAGAGCGGTGGTTTTATGGGTGAGATGACACCTAAAAAGCGAGCCCTTCTTTGCCTGACAGGGAACAAGAAAAAAGCTGACAGAGTCTCGTGCTTCGACGTGCTCACTACCGCCACTGTTGATCAGATGATGGCAGTCAATGCGCCTTTCCCAGAGGCCAACAGAGACCCTGAGCTTTGCTTTAGGCTTGCAGCGGCTGCTTGGGAAATAATTGGGCTAGAAGGCTTCAAACTCCCATTCGACCTATGCATAGAGGCGGAGGCCCTTGGATGCAAGCTCAACTGGGGCAGAATAGACAGGCAACCAAGTGTTGAGACGCATGCCTTCAACGATTTGAAGGACCTGAAGATACCGGAAAATATAATCGAGAAAGGGAGGTTCCCGCTGAAGCACGGCGTAGAGGAGAGGCTCCGAAGGGTCTACGGAGACTATCTGCCAATAGCAAACCAAGTAACTGGTCCATTCACAGTTGCGGGGCACATCTTCGGCATAGAGAAGTTCCTCATATGGACTAAAAAGAGGCCGCTCGAGGAGATAAAAGAGGCTCTAATGTTGATAGCAGACATGAATGTTGCTGACTGCAAGGAGGCGTTACGGAGGGGCGCAGACGTAATATGCATAGCAGATCCATCAGCCACTTCAGACATTCTCTCCCCACAGTTCTTCAGGGACGTGATGGTGCCAGTGTACCAGAGCATGGCTAAGAGGCTGGGGGCTCCAATTGTCCTCCATATATGCGGTAATGCAACCTCATACCTGCCTTACGTGGCAGACACTGGATTTGATGCCTTCTCTGTGGATACACAGGTGAACATAGCCTTCGCGAAGCAGGTCCTAGGAGACAAGATGGCAGTAGTCGGAGGGGTGCCAACTATAAGTGCACTGCTCTTCGGGACGCCACAGGTTGTGAAGAAGGCAGCCGTGGACGCAATTGCCATGGGCGTTGATGCGCTTATGCCGTCCTGCGGAATACCCCCGAGGACGCCGACCGAGAACTTCAAGGCAATGGTTGAGGCGGCGCGATGTATGGTTTATGTTTGAGGTACAATGGAGTGAGAGGTGAATTATATGGCAACAAAAGAAGAGATAATAAATGGGCTAAAGACTGCGATTGTAAACGGAGATGAGGAGGCGGCAGCGAAGTGGGCAAAGGAGGCAATTGCAGCAGGACTGGACGCATATGAGCTTGTGACCAAGTACGGCGGAGAGGCAATGGCTATAGTGAACCAGAAGTACGAGAAGAAGGAGTATTTCGTGCCGGAGGTTCTATGTGCCGCGAATGCGCTTAACGTAGCAGTAGACATCCTGACACCATATATGAAGGTTGACAAGACGACAGTACCAGCGACCGTGGTGCTAGGAGTTGTGGAGGGCGACATACATGACATCGGAAAGAACTTGGTCAAGATAATGCTCAGCGCAGCAGGGTTCAATGTTATCGACTTGGGCAAGGATGTGCCGCTCCAGAAGTTCCTTGAAAAGGCGAAAGAGGTCAAGGCGGATGTTGTAGGAATGTCTGCGCTGATGAGCACGACTATGCCAGGCATGAAGAAGGTCATAAGCATGTTCCAAGAGGCAGGCGTGCGCAACAAAGTCAAGGTGATAGTCGGCGGCGGACCCGTGACCGAGGAGTGGGCACTCTCCATAGGGGCAGATGCCCGCCCACACGATGCCTCTGCGGCTGTCGGGGTTGTTAAGCAACTCGTGGAGAAACTCAGGAGTGAAAGAGGGGAGAGCTGGTAGCTCCTTCTCTTTTAATTTTTTATTATAGTTATATTAGGTTATAATTATTAAATAACTTTGTAAGAGAATCTTTGATGGAATTGGGAAACCTTGAAGTTCGAGTGATGCTAAGGATACCTTTGTAACTTCGATCTGTTCCATCGCTGTATAAACCTGGTAACCGTAGAAGCCAAAACCAATAATCA
>QNVH01000096.1 GCA_004347955.1 Thermoproteota archaeon
GGTCCTCAGCATCCCTGTCCCTCTGTACTACTTAAAGCACAAGGCGATGGTTCCTCTGGACCTACCCTCATTTTCCCCTTATCTCAGCCCAGCGATATCCTCCGTGCTCTTCCTTGCNGTCGTGGCGTCGTTCTNCATNAGGGGGAAGAGGNGTTCATGGGGGTACGTCCTTTCTATTCTGGTGCTCGCGTGGGCTCTACCTGAGGGGTACAGATACCTGGCTCCTTGCATCCTGCTGCTAGCCACTCTCTACATTTACGCCGACAGGCTTGGCATGCTCTGGCGCAGCCTCGTCATGCTCGCATCTGTCATCTCCGTGTTTATCCTCTCCCTCTCACTACTCTCCTTAATCATCCCCGATCTGAAAGTGTTCTTCCTCATCGCTGTTGGGCTGAACATCTCACCGGCAGCCCTCTACCCGATCATCACCACAATGACCTTCATCATGCCCCTCCTCTTCCTGGCACACCTGGTGATCAGGAGAACCCCGCTCCCCCCTCCTAGGGAAAAACTTGTTGGCTCGGGCAGATCCTTTCCCCTGCTTCCCCTGCTCCTCGTGCTCTCGATCTCCACCGCGGTCTCGCTCATACCTCACCTCCCCCAGGTCAATCCCTCATGGAAGCTTGTGGGCGTTGACTCCCCCTACTACGTTCAGTACGCTGAGGCGATATCTTCCCGCACTATCGGTGGCAGCCAGGTCGGTCCGCTCTACCCCCTCAACACAGAGCGCTCTCTCACCATACTCCTCATATACATTGCATCCTTGGCTGTTGGGACCGAGCCCGCAGTGAGGATATTCCCCGTCCTTCTATCCGCCCTCTTCACGGCATCATCCTTCGTCCTCGCCAGGTCTCTTTTCCGTGACGACAGAGCCTCTATACTAACAGCATTTTTCGCTGCCACCTCCTTCAACCTGACCGCGGGCTACTACGCTGCCATACTCGCAAACTGGCTCTCCCTCTCCTTCGCCTTCCTCTACTTCTCCCTCTGGGTGGACGAAAAACTCTCTTTGAGGAGGTCAGCCATCTCCCTAATCCTCCTGGTGCTCTGCTGGCTCTCCCACGCTTGGACCTGGGACTTCGTCCTTCTGATCTCCGCAGCCTACATCGCAGCCATGGCTATCCTGGACGGGCACCCCCTCCGCTTCCTGGCATCAAAAAGGTATCACCTCCTCCCCTTGGTCGCATCCTTCGCGCTGGACAGGCTGAAGGTCGCTCTCGTAGGAACAGGGGGCGCCGTGGAGGCTGGGACCTCTGTCTCGATGCACTATCTGGGTGCAGAGTACCTCCTCTCATCCTTCAAGAATCTCGTCTTCTCCTTCCAGTTCTACGTTGGGGGGTTCTACAGCAACCTTCTGGTCATAGCGCTGACCCTGATTGGCACATACATCGTCTCGCAAAGAGTGGACAGAAGGAAGCTGCTCATAATGTGCTGGGTCTCGGTCCTAGCGGTCCCTTTCCTGATAATCGACCTCGAGCTCATCTGGCGGATCCTATTCATGCTCCCGGCGCCCCTAATCTGCGGGTACGCCCTGTCATACTCCAAGAGCAGGATCATCTACACAGCGGCTATGTTGTGGCAGGTCAACTACGTTTTATACTGCCTAACCGCCCTCTTCTGATCCGCTCTTAAAAGTTCTTGAAAATACCCAACGTGCTGCTAATGTTTTCCCGAAGGCCTGTGGTGGAAAGTTGTAAGATAAAGAGGGAAGGAGCGTGTTATAATTATAATTTTTATTTATAAACAAATAATAGAAACATCATAATTTGTAATAGCAACATTCTTTGATAAGGCATATATATGAGTTAAGTAAATAAAAGTTGTACAATGACCGGTGTGAAGAATGTCATCCCAATCTCAAGTTATCACTATCGTTATTGATGGGAAGCGGCTCCTTGTTATATCCTTGTTCTTGGCTGTAACCCTCGCACTCTTCAGCATATACGTCTCTGGCTTTTACATAACCCAGGATGAATCTTTACCCCTACACGGAGAGTCTATTGTCATAAATGGGAAATCGGCATCCTTCGGTGGTACCGTCACAATTTCAGCTGGAGCACCTTTTACAGTTAACTTAACTGTGGCATCTTCAGAGGGTTACTTTACTCCTTACGGATCATATTATGCCGAGTCCTACTATTACCCGCCTGGAGGATACTATGCGCTCTTCCCACCCACGAGCCAGCCTCACATAGCCATTGTGTCAGTTTATAACAATCAAACCTTCATTCCCGGCGAGATCAGCATCTTAAGCGGAACACTGAATACTGGGGGCAAGGTCACCTACAACTATACCCTCAATCCCCTGGAGCCAGGGGAGTACATAATCAAGTTCATGGTCTGGTCAGACTGGATCAGTCAAGGCGGAGTGAGGATAGCCGACAACTCTGGGGGCTATGTAAAGGTGGTGGTGAGCTGACATGAGTAAATCGTTTAGGGATAACCGAAGGTTTGTTTTTGGCTGCCTCAGTCTTGCCCTCTCTTCAATCTTATTGCTTTCCGGTCTTGGTCTGATGGTCTCCCCCGTGGTAGCCCAGAACCTGACGATAACCCTTGATACCGACACCGGCACATACGTCCAGGGAGAGTTAGCCACGTTCACGTTCAGCTATGCTCCGAACGCGCCAATTCTCTTAGAGGTCCGCGACTCCACCAATCAGCCTGTATTCGCATGGGAAGACACCATGAACCAGTCCGGCAACTACGTCTTTTACCTCAACACGTCGAGCATACCTCCGGGCCAGTACGTCCTACACGCAAAGGCCGGTCAGGCATATGCCAACAAGAACTTCAGTATATCACAACCCTTCATCTCTATACTTCCACCGCCTAGGGCGCTGAAGGCGGACCTTTCAAACACAACGGTCCCGACCCCGATCTACTACTACTTCAACGGCTCTACGATCCACATAGCCACAGGCGTCTACGCCCCGAGCGACCACTTCGATCTCATAGTAAACGCCACTTCGATCGGTCTTGGAGTTATAGACTACACATCATTGAATGCCAGCTCCACAGAGTATCCGTACGGGAATGGTAAGCTCTACCGCTTCATCGTAAACCTCACCGTGCCTGCTGACTATTCAGAAGTTGGGGGAAGGAACATCGATATCACCGCCACCGGGCCTTACGCCGAGAATCACACATGTTTCATAGCCGTGCTCAACATAAACCCGCGTGAAGACCCCACACTCGGGCTCGCTGGATCCACAACCGACTTCAGAACCGTGGAGGACTTCACCAACATCACAAACCTGACCTTCGAGAAATTCGTAAACAGTACATCGATTGGCAAGATAGTCTTCCTCGAACCAATAAACCTCTGTGACATGAATACTGTGAACGCGCTCTTGAACCTCGGAAACAACCTCAACGTCGCCCTGGCAAAGATGTCCATGAACACGGCTGCTGATGCTTTGGCTGCCATGAACAAGTCCTCCGCCCTCTACATGTACAACCTCCCCTTCATTTACCCGCCCGGCATACTCAAGGACGGCGTACCTGTCGTCCTATCAGGGCAGACCTCCGGCGGTCCCGTGATCTCCCTCTCCTGGGACAACTCCACAAAGACTCTCCAATTCAACGTGACCCACTGGACGACCTACGAGGCGGACGGGCAACCCCCCGCAATTACACCGCTCTCACCTACCCCAGGTGCGACAGTTACAACTGGCACACC
>QNVH01000097.1 GCA_004347955.1 Thermoproteota archaeon
AGTACAAACAATGACGGGGTATATCTCCCAGCCCACATACGTCTGCAACAGTTGTGGATTCCAAGGGAATATATTTTTGGAGATTGAGAAAGAGAAAGAAATAGAGAAAGAAAAAGAGGAAGGAAGAGAAGAGGGAAAGGAAGGAGGAAAAAAGGAGAGTGTTGAGAGCCGCGATCACTGAAGTGGGACTTCGATGCCCAACTCTTTCATGAGTTCCTTGTACCTGTTGCGAACTGTCACCTCAGTAACTTGGGCGGCCTGTGCGATCTCCTTCTGGGTTCGACGCTCGTTTTCCAGCAAGGAGGCGACATAAATGGCAGCCGCGGCAAGCCCGGCGGGATCCTTGCCAGCTGTTATGCCTCGCTTTTTGGCCTCGCGGACTATCTCAGCAGCCTTGTGCTGAGTGATCCCACTCAGGTCCAGAGCGCCCCCGATCCGAGTGATGAAATCCACCGGGTCTGCTATTGGTATATTAACGTCCACCTCCCTCAGGAGCAGACGGTAGCAGCGCGCAACGTCCTTGCGACCTGCTTTTGTGTACCTCGCAATCTCGTCCAGCGTCCTAGGGACCTTCTGCGTCCTGCAGGCTGCGTATATGGCCGCTGCCATAACCGACTCTATGGATCTCCCCCGAACCAGACCCTTCTCAACTGCCCTGCGATATATAACGGCAGCCTCCTCTTTGACGCTCTTTGGTAAACCTATTTGCGAACTGATTCTATCCAGTTCGCTCATTGCCTGTGCCAAGTTCCTGTCCAATGAGCTGTGGACGCGCGTCCTTATCTGCCACTTTCTCCAGCGGAGTATCTCTATCCGCTTCCTCGGCTCCAGCCTCCGACCCATCGCATCCTTGTCTCTCCAGTCGATTACTGTCGAGAGACCTCTATCGTGGACGGTCGGTGACAACGGGGAGCCGACCCTACTCCTTTTATCTCTCTCTTCCGATGTGAAGGCCCTCCACTCAGGACCTCTATCTATGATCTTCTCGGATATGACCAAGCCACAATTGGTACAAGTCACCTCTCCTCTTTCAAAGCTTCTTGCGAAGTTCGTCCCACCACAGTTGGGGCACTTTACACTCTCCTGATCGCTGGCAGGAGGTCTGTTTTCACTCCTCTCTTTTTTCGGAGAGGTTTTAACTTCTGCTTGAGACATAACAATCCAGCCCAAATTTTTATATGGGAGTAAAAACGCGCATTATGATATATTTAAAGTTTTCGATTTGTTTATATTCACGAAAGCAGGATGTAATTAAACCTTTCGAAGAAAGTTTGCTCGTATGGCAGAGATCACCATAAAAACCAAAATTTAGCCTTGAGAGGGCTGGCAAGAGCTGCGAGTGAATACACAAACAAAAAGGTACATTCCTAGAAACGTTTAAGAAAAGATTAATAAATCGTTAGGTTTTTTTGTAAATTAGCCCGGTGGTGTAGCGGCCAAGCATAGCGGGCTCTGGCCCCGCTGACGAGAGTTCGAATCTCTCCCGGGCTACCAATTATGGTCTTTATTAGCATTAAACCAATACGATGATTAACCATTCCTGAATCAGACTCCCCGCAATTGGGGGCGCTTTTGTTCAGAGTACGTGCCAAGATTTCAACCATTCTGTCACTCCCGAGTATATCAGTTGGGCGGCGAAGGCGGCGATGATTATGGTCATGAAGCGACCCATCGCTCTAATGCCATTTCTGCCAAGGACTCTAACCAATATGTCCGAGTATCTCAGGAGCAGATACGTTATGAATGCCACAATAAATATACTGATAATCAATAAAAGCAGAGGGACAGTTCCTGACAGGACAATAATAGTGGTCATGGTGCCAGGACCAACTAAAAGTGGAGTGGCAATGGGGACTATTGCCACCTCTGTGTGTGACTCGAGAGATTTTGTCCTCGGCAATCCACCAAGCATTTCTATGGCAATTGCCATGAGGAGGACCCCGCCGCCCACTTGCAGACTGGAGATGCTCACATGGAAGAAACTGAGGAGGTAGCTCCCTCCGAGCGCAAGGGCAAGCGCTATTATCAGCACTGCAAATGAGGAGTTCCTCACTATCCTGTGGCGTTCAACAACGTCGAGGTCGTCAGTCAGGCTCAAAAATGTCGGTATCACGCTTATCGGGTTCAGAATCGCGAAGATCTGCCCAGTTATGAACACGATCTGTGTTAGAATTGCTGAAGGATCTCCAATCAAACCGATCATTTTCATTGCCCAGTCAGACCATAACTTAAGGAAATTTAAATTTTTGGGCTGGTTTTGAAAATGGAAATGAAATTATACTCTAAAGGCTCTCCTAACGTCCTTACTCAGAAGCATGACCACAACTATTAAATCGAGAATAATCATCGGCACCCCTCCAAACAGGGATGATTCTGAGGCGCCTGTAAAAGCCAACACAAAAATCCCGCTCCCTGCCCCAAAAATTGAGAGGATTAGAGACAGCAGCCATGCCCACTTCTGGATGTGCCATAGCCCGTACGCTATTGCGAAACTGAGAAAACTTAAGAATATCAGAATTGGGGAGAAAGTGATGCTCAACAGAGCCAAAAAACCCACCAAATAAACTAAACCAGAAAAAGCCTCTATACCAGCTATTATTTTTACCTCCGAAGGTACAGCCGGCTTTGTGGACTTGGCATCGTTGCTGGGCACAGCCATACAGAGTCACTGAAATTAACACGCGCAGGGGATATTTATTTTTGCTTTATTTTCAAAGGGGNAATAAACAGTTAATGGAAAATGTATATTGATGTNTGTTTTGATATTGNAAGTGTATGGAACGCAGCTANAGTCCGAGAGAGTAAAACCAGAGGCTTCCCTTTGATGGAAAAATCAGGATAAAAAAAATAAAGTTATTGGGTTGTTGGCTGCGCTGCAGGTGCCTGCGGTGCTGCGACCTCTTTATGAATGTCGTAGTACAGTGGACCGCGTTCCTTCTTAGTTACCAGCGACACTACAATTATAGTAATGAAGCCCAGCACGAATCCCCATGCTCCAGCATCAAGGTAGAAGGTCTTCAAGAATTTCACGGTTCCCCACGGGATCCTGTAGAGGAACGTCAAACCAGCCGAGACCACAAGCCCCACGAAGACACCAGCGGTTCCACCCCATTTGGTAACTCCTTTCCAAGTCGTTGCCAACAACAGTGCAGGTGTCAGAGTCGCGGCGAATTGAGCCCATCCAATGGCAGCGAGCCAAGTGATGAGCTCGGCGGGGAACATTGTTTCTATGACCATCAATATTCCAACGATCAGCATGCAGATTCTGAGGTTCCTGAGAAGTTGCTTGTCGGTCCAGTTTGGTCTGAAGCACTTATTGATTATGTCTCTCGCAATTGCGGCGCCGCCCATCATGACGAAGCCGTCAACAGTGCTCCAGGCTGCGGCGATAACACCAGCGATAAGAAGCCCACCAATAACTGGGGCTTCGGCTCCAAGTTTGTACACCGTAAGCCATGCGATAACATAGTCCGCGGACTTGTAAACTGCTAGTATGTTTGGAGCTTGACCGGTAACGGTCANGTATTTTGTGACTTCCCCTAAGTAGCAGTAGGCAGGGCATGTGACGCCGAANATTATCCCGCCCATCAATCCCCACAGCCACAGAGTGCTCGGTTTCTTGATACCATAGAGCTTCTGGACTATGGCGGGCTGACCAGCTAGACCGAAGGA
>QNVH01000098.1 GCA_004347955.1 Thermoproteota archaeon
AGCGTTTTGCGGAAGCTTTTTTCCTTTTCGGGTACTCCAGGTTCCTGCTTCATCCGTAGGGCTTGTCCTCATCGGCAGCTTTCTCAGCCAGCTTTGGTATAGACCAAGCCGTCAGGCCTCGTATCACATCACATTTCATATGTGTCATCGGCCGCACACAGGCGCTTTAGGGGTGGCCCCTCCCTGCATCTGAGTAAAGATACAGCAGGAAGAAGGGATATATAGTTTTTGACTTTCATCCCCTTGTCGGACGGGGACTTCCTGCCGAGACAGTTTAAAAGGCTTCGCCCCCCTAATCGAGGCGATAGGATCTCCCTGCCAAACAGGTAAGTAATTAAGCAAACCTTTTGCAGATTAACTCTGTTGGGTGGTTTAATGAAGGCAAGTGTTGTTAAAGGGTTTTACAGGGACCTAAAGCCGGCAACAGAATTGCTCAAGAAAAAAATTGGCGAAGAAGAGTTAATTGGAGCAACTATTGGGTTTCTGTACTACCCTTACTGGCTGATCAATTTCGAAGTTAAAGCGAGTATGGCTCTAGGTGTTAACAAGACTTACGAGGGAGTTTATTTGATGGTCGATGGCATAACNGGTTTTGTGGGATATACCTCAATTCCAGATCTAGTCACGGAAGAGCTGGATGAGAAAAGGGTTCTAAGTTTGAAGGTTATGGAAGATGTAGGGCTTTGTGGAGCCAAAGAATATTTGAAGAAGACTTTCCAAAGGCTCAAAAGGTTGACCATGTTGAAAGAGATGGAGATTAATGTGATCGATAAAATGGTAATTTACAAGCAGTTCTGGTTAGTTCAACTCCCTAGAAAAAAAGAGAGGAGGGTTTGGTTGCTCCTTGATAGTGTGTCAGGATCCACTCACTTTGTAGTCCCGAGCGAAATTGGGATGGAAGTCAACTCAGNGAGATGAGACGCAGAGAAGATCTTGGATATGTTAGAGGCTACCACCTTTGTTTCTACTGACGAGGACCTTTCGATCCTCTTATCTACGGACGCGGATATGAAGTGCCTCTTACTTGCATCCACAAGACCCTGTATTTCTGGTGGCATCGGTTTCGTGATAAGGCTCACCACTACCATTAGTACAATTGATACTATTAGACCCGCGAAGAACGGGTGCATGGCTGTCACTGCTCTAAGTCCGGATGGGTCCCAAAGGGCGGCTGTTGCAGCGCCGCCAATCATGGAGGCGATTGCCCCGGCTGATGTCGCCCGCTTCCAATAAACGGCGGAGAGGTTTGTAGTGATAAACGCACATCCCAAAACGCCGAATGCAGAAACAACTGCGGTGAACACGCTGCCTCCAGGTATCAGAGCAACAGCTATGGCTATCAGTCCTATTACGAACACCAGGATCTGGGTCCAGCGCATCCTAGTCCTGTCGTCCAGCTTGGGGTTTATGTATCTAACATAAATATCATTGAGTAAGGCTGACGCAGAAGTGAGTGACAGGGTATCTGCAGTGCTCATTATGGCCGCATACACCGCAGCAAGCAGAAATCCAGCAAGCCACGGATTGGTGAATTGGTAGAAGAACGTTGCAGCTGCAAGCTCGGGGTCAGACAACCCTGGAAGAAGCACTATTGCAAACAGTCCCAGGAAGACACAGGCATACGTGAATATGACGGCCCAAATGACGTTTACAATGATCGAGTTTGTTATTGTCTTCGCGCTCTTTGCAGACATGTGGAAAATGACGATGTGCGGCAGACCTATGTAGCCAATCATGTATATCAGGAGAGATCCAAGAATCTCACCGTACTGCCCGTAGTACATGTTATTTGTGCCCCAGACTGAGAGTATGGTTGGGTTTATTGCCATTAGCTTATCTGTGAGACCACCGAGTCCGCCCACCAGCGAAAAGCCAACAACTAGACCTATAACTGCTCCAATGATCATTATTAGCGCCTGCAAGACATCGGTCAGCATGACCGCGAGGAGACCGCCCAGAGCAACGTAGATGAGTACAACTAAGCCTCCGACTATAACGCCCCACTGATATGGAACGCCCAGTAATAGCTGGGCCATCTTTCCGGCAGCAATAATCTGCGCAAGAAGGTAAACCCAGCAGAATATCGCTGTAATAAGACCTCCAACAGCGGATGTAGCTTTTGATGGAAATCTCTTTGAGAGTAAGTCAACTGGTGTGACCGCGCCTACCCTCGCGGCGAGCGTCCTCATTCTACGACCTAAGAAAGTGAAGTTCCAGAAGCCGCCTCCCGCGTCTCCAGCCTCGTACCAGAAGGCATAAGCACCCTCCGTATAGGCGTAGCCAGGTAGCCCCACAAACATGAAGCCGCTCATCGAGCCAGCTCCATGGCTCAGACCTACAAGAATGGCGCCGGTCTTTCTGCCAGCGACGGTGAAGTCCTCCAGTTTCTTGATGAACCTTCCGGACCATATCCCTATGATGACCATTATGATTAGATAGACCGCCCAGCCGACCAGAGCCTCTATGTGGAAGACTTCAGCCACGGCTCGATCCCTCCTGGGATTGAAGCTCCTCTTGTTTTTCCCTACGCCTTAAAATCCCCCAGGCCACGAAAGCCAAGACTAGCCAAAGGACAGGCCAGAAGAACATAATAGTCCAAGTCTGCCAAGGATCCACCGAGGTCGCTTTTGGTATAAATATGGCAAAGCAACACCAATGTAGGTATCATTATAACACCCGAATCCGGATGGAAAATAAGTGTATTTAAGATTTTTTAACTTTTTAATCCCCTTAATTACAAGCAAATAGATCTGAAGAGAATTTTTATCATTATTTGTCACTAAAAATCGAAAAATATTAATAGAATCATATCTGTCGGCAGAATTCCAAGAGGGTCTAATCCGCATCCCCTTTAAGTTTACCTTTGCTATGGATTGCCTCACCATTGAATTTAATGTACCTTCTTGGATGGGCGAACTCTATACCATTAGCCGCAAATTCCTTCTTGATATCTCTTAGTAGATCGCGAGCCATACTGAAAGCGGTTGGCTGGTCTTTAGCTCTACTAAGGAGCCTCAATCTTACACCATTCTCGTGTATTTCCATCACCACGGCGTTCGGGAGGTCCCCTGCAGGAAGGCAGTTGGGATGCCTCCTTGCCACATCCACCATTATCTTCATGGCAAGGTCTAAGTCGGCTTCGTGAGAAACGTCAACAAAAACAGGAACTAGTTTTGTTGGGTCCTTAGCTGAATAGTTCACTATAACTTCAGACTGCAGGACGGAATTAGGAACCATCAGCCGCCTGTTATCCCATGTTCGAAGTGTGGTGTACATTAGTTTCAAATCCTCAACAAAGCAGAACTCGTTCCTGAACAGAATGGCGTCATCAAGTTTTATTGGTTGTGAGAGTGACAACATTATTCCAGCGATAACATTTGAAAGAGTTGCCTGCGCGGCCAAGCCTATGACTATGGAGGCGAACCCAGCTGCAATAAAAAGGGAAGCTATCGCTGGACCGAGTTCAGGGAATGCTGTGAAAGTGACAAAGGAGACGCCTACAATTATGATCAAGGAGATAAGAATCCTCCTCAGGAAAACATAAGAAGTCTTCAATGAGGGAGACCTACTAACGACGCTCTCAACCCATTTCTTGATTATTTTGTCCAAAAATAGGACTATAATTAGCGTGAGCCCATAGCCAAACA
>QNVH01000099.1 GCA_004347955.1 Thermoproteota archaeon
CTGCGATCTTCTTCAGCTGGAGCCCTGTGACCGCCCTCGGAGCTTTTAACGCCATCTTTGCACCTCTCGGACTTCCACTAGCCTCTCTAATCAAATTGTTGATGATCTGAGCGGCGCAAGACAAAATAAGACTTGCCCCTGGGCACCTCACAAAATATTTTAACCTTCCAGTTGAGAGAATTAAAAGGTGTTGATTTCCATGGCGGAGGACTACCGTAAACTTGCAGACCAATGCACATTGTGCGGCGCGTGTGCCGAGGTCTGCCCATTCTTCACGGCTACGAACAACATAAAGTATGGGGCAATGGCAAAGGTCGAGGCTGCCAGGAGGCTCTTCGCCGGGGAGCCGCTGACCGACGAGGACCTCAAGACGATATTCCTCTGCACCAGGTGTGACGAGTGCCACATGGCTTGCCCCCTGAACATCCCCATCTCAGTGGTGATCCAGGGCGCCAGGGCTGAGCTGAGGAGGATGAACAGGGTGCCGGATAAGTACAAGACCATCGCCGAGGCGATAATAAAGATGGGCTCGCCCATGGCAGCCCCTCCCGAGAAGCGCCTGGCTTACATCCCTGAGGGCTTCAAGCCCCCGGAGCGTGCAAGGTACCTCTACGTCCCTGGCTGCTGGTCTGGGATCCGCCTCCCGGAGACTGCGAGGGCGTCTGTGGAACTGCTGAGGCGCTCAGGGCTCGACTTCACGGTGCTTGGCGACAGGGAGTGGTGCTGCGGACTCTTTCTCATAGACACTGGCATGCTGGATGAAGCCAGAAGGCTTGCCGAGAAGAACACAGCCCTCTTCGAGTCAACTGGCGCCGAGATCGTTGTGACCGAGTGCCCCTCGTGCCACGACGTCTTCAAGAACGTCTACCCCAGGCTATTCAGGGAGCCGAGTTACAAGGTCATCCACATATCCGAGCTGCTCAGGGACCTCCTCAGGGACGGGAGGCTCAAGGTCAGGAGGTCGGGCAGGAGGGTAGCCTACAAGGACCCTTGCCCGCTTGTCAGGAGGAACGGCGTTGAGGAGGCGCCGAGGGAGGTACTGAGCAGGGTCGCAGAGCTCGTCGAGTACGACCGGAAGGGGTGGGACGCCCTCTGCTGCGGCGCGCCAGCCGGGGTGAAGCCCATCTACCCGGAGATCGCGGGCAGGCTCGCCGAGATGCTGATCGAGGAGCCCGCCAGGAAAGGCGCGGACATAGGTGTGGGGTGCGTGTTCTGCATGTACCACATGGGCGGCGTGACCAAGCCTTCATCGCCCAGGATAGAGACCCTCTCCCAGATCGTCCTGGAGAACCTGGCCGAGTGACCCTCCTTTTTTCATTTCACCTTTCGATTTGATCTATTTCCGTATTGCTGAGTTTAGACCCCAAACCTTGGACCTCATCTCAACCCTCATCCCATATCAAATCTCGTAAATCATAGAGTCTCAAATCAGGAATCCGGAAATCNGGGATCGAAAGTGATTGAATATTGATATTGTACTTTGAACCTCGCCCTAATACATCGATGTTGGCCCTCAAGTCTTGAATAGCATGTTGAGCCTCGCGCATAAGATTGAAAAACTAAAAACATTTTATTTAAACCCAAAAGGCGGAGAATTATACGGGGAAATAGATGAAGGACGAGATTCTCAGGGGTTTGACCGACTCAGTGGTCTCTGGCAATGTTGAGAAGTGCGTGGAGTACGCCAAGAAAGCCCTGGAGGCGGGGATAGACGCCTACGAGGCCATCATGGAGGGGTGCGCCAGGGGCATGTCGATAGTCAGCGAGAAGTACGAGAAGGGGGAGATGTACGTCCCCGAGATACTCTGCTCTGCCGAGGCCATGTACGCCGCCATGGACGTCCTCAGACCTCACCTCAAGGCTGAGAGCATAGGGACCCCCAGAAAGGTCGTGCTCGGGGTCGTCAGGGGTGACATCCACGACATTGGTAAGAACCTTGTTAAGCTCATGATGGAGGCTGCCGGCTTCCAAGTTATAGACTTGGGGAGGGACGTACCGAACGAGAAGTTTGTTGAGGCTGTTCTGAGGGAGAAGGCTGACATCTGCGGCATGTCCGCACTTATGACAACATCCATGATATTCATGCCTGAAATAATAAGGGAACTCAAGAAGAAGGCACCTGAGACGATAACCATGGTCGGGGGCGGTCCTCTGAGCCAGGAGCTGGCAAAGGCTTACGGCGCGGATGGCTATGCGAAGGACGCAGCCGTTGCAATAAGNGTCGCCAAAGAGCTTCTGAGCAGGAGGGGTGGCATATGATGGTAGACCGAATGAAGCCTGGCGAACGCCTGGTAGCAGTCCTCATGGGTCAGAAGCCGGACCGGGTACCGGTCAGCCCATTCATCTTGGGCTATGCCGCCAAGGTCGTTGGTCTGCCCATAGGCGACCTCTACACTGATCCAAAGAAGAGCTTCAGGGCGCAGTTACTTTGCNCCGAGATGCACGGGTACGACTCATCACCGATGTACGGCTACGCTGCCGTGGGTGCTTGGGAGTTCGGCGGTAAGGTGGGATTTCCGTACGAGCCAGGTCAGTCCGCCCCATATGTCATAAAGGAGCCTGTTGAGAGCGAGGAGGACGTTGACAGGCTCGAAGTCCCAGATCCAAAGACTGCTGGCTCGGTCCCCATTGCCATGGAGATTGCGCGCCAGTGCTACGCCATGGGGCTCCCCGCAGTCTTCCAGTCNGGCGAGGTCCTGACCTATGCAGGAAACATAATGGGACCAACAAGGCTGCTAACTTGGATGATAAGGAAGCCCGAGCTGGTCCACAAGGTCTGCAAAAAAGTTGAGGAATTTCTTATTGCCTGCGCAGAGTACTTCACCTCAACTTTTGGTGCTGAAAGGTGCATAGCCTTTGCTGGTGGTCCTATCGAGTCAAACAAACTCATCAGCCCAAAGCAGTTTGAGGAGTTCGTGTACCCATACATGCTGAGGATCCACAGGAAGATCTTGGACATGGGCGTCCCAATAATTCTGGAGCACCCGTGCGCAGACCAGAACAAGAATATGCCATGGTACAGAAAGCTCAGGGAGGAATGCGGATGGAGGGGGAAGTACGTTTGGAACTTCGGTCCCGAGACCCCACTGGAGACCCAGATAGCCCAGTTTGGTGAGCACGACGTGATAATGGGGAATGTAGACCCTCCGTCTTTTCAGTTCAGGAGTTTCGAGGAGGTGCTAATGCTCTGCAAGGAGAACATAGAGCGTGGTATAAAGAACCCATCTGGCTATATCCTCGGTCCTGGGTGTGAGATGCCCCCACTCGCTCCCCCCATCAACGTATATGCGATGATTAAGGCTTCCCGGGAGTACGGTTCATACGCCTGAAATCCATTAACTCCCCTTTCTTTTTTACAAAAACTATTTGCGGACGGGCAGAACCAACTCTTTTTATAGCGATAGAGATCAGGGTTAATGGGAGATCACATTGAAGGTAGTGCAGGTAGCAGGCTTCCTGGGGAGCGGCAAGACCACCACTATAATAGCCCTCTCCAAGATGATAGCATCGAGGGGCAAGAAGGTCGCGGTGATAGTCAACGAGAT